>CANGZW010000026.1 GCA_947458405.1 Leptospiraceae bacterium | reverse complement strand
CAAATATATTCTAGAAACGATTTGTGGAACAATAGGCTTGTATAGTATTTATATCGAATTGAGCATAGAAGAAATTTCTGATTACAAAATAAATGGAAATATGACAATTAGCAATTTAGCTAAAAATATAAGAGAAAATATTGATCTTCAAAAAAAGAGAGGAATACCAATTCATCCCTAAAACTCAATATTTTGAATAGACATTTTCTTATTGATAGTAATTTCATAGATAAAACCATGTTTATTATTTATTTTTTTTCAATATTTATTCTACCTTTATCTTTTCATTATCCCTATCACTTTTCATTTTTTAGTCTAATTATTGGAGGCGTACTACATATTTTTTCTGAGTTTAGTTATCTTACAAATGAAAAAAATATTCTCCGAAAAAGAAAGACCTTTCCACCAATAATCTTTATTGGCTCTTTACTTCTTACATCAATTGGAATTGGATGGTATTTAGGGGGATACGGAAAGACTTCTGATATAAATTCAGAATTATATTATAGATTTTTATATTTTTTATTAGGATTTTTAATTTTTTTATCTATTCTTCCAAAAATAACAAATAATTATAATATAAATATTTATATATTTTTCATACTTCCCTTCTTCTTTATTGGAGGTTTTTATCCCCTAGAGTTTTCTTTTTTCATAGTACATATTCATAATTTGATACCCTGGTTTTTTTTAGCAAAGGAAAAAGGAAAATTAATTTATTTACATACCTTTTTAATTGGAATAGTACTCCCACTTATAACACTATCATTATTTATCGGATTGGATTTATCTATCTCTCAACTTGCTCTTTTAAATGAGTTAGAAATAGATTTATTTCAACATGTAATACCTTCCCTCTCCCCCTTCTCTAATGAATTAATATTACTATCCCTTTTTGGTTATTCACAGGCAATTCATTACTATCTATGGATTTTTTTAATTCCTTCGAGACCGATAAAAGAAAGATTTTCAGGCTTTATTCCTGAATTTTTATTTTTTATAGGATTTTCAAAGAGAAATTACACCCTGCAAAATTATTTTATACTAACTCTTTGGATAGTTTCAATAGGATTATTTATCTATTTCCCGACGGAGTGGCGAAGACTTTATTTCGTACTTTCGGCAGGACATGTTTTTTTGGAGATTCCAATTTTGCTATTGATGTTTTTATAAAGTAAATTTTAAATTGAAAAAACTATTTATAATTTTATTCAGTCTCAGGAGAGATCCATGAAAAAAATTTTAGTAATCATAATTTGTATCACTATTCCTTTACTTTTAATAGGTGATATGGCACCTGAGTGGAGTTTTAATCAAAAATCTATACCGAAAGCTAAGGCATCTTCTGAGTTATCAGAAAATAAAAGAAAGTATCTAGCAAGTAATGCTATAGATAATAATCTTTTAACTGCATGGTGTGAAGGAGTAAAGGGTAGTGGAATTGGAGAAACTTTTGAAGTAAAATTTTCTCCAACCGCAGGAGTCGGTATAAGTGTATTCTCTGGAATTGGAGTATCAAAAAAACTATATAATGATAATAATAAAATTAAAGAATATGAAGCAATAATCACTTTTAAAAATGGACGACAAGAAAAGATTAAAGGAAAATTTGATGATGATCTTTGTGGTTTTGGGGATGAACGAGAATGTTATGATATTATTGAAAATGAAAAAAAAGTTGATTCATGCATTAAAAGATTAAAATCCCAATGTTATTATAATAACTATAATCAAAGTGGTCAAATTTATCTTAAGAAACCTCAATGTATTACTAAATTTCAATTAAAAATCATCAGTGTATATAAAGGTAATAAATATGATGACACTTGTATCTCAGAATTAAATATTTTCAAACCTCTAGGTAGTTATTCAAGTTCAGAGGAACAAGATGCATTCGAAAAATTTGATAAATCATGTAACTAAGTTTTCTTTTTTAGTTTTTTTATTATTTAATTGCAGTATAAATCTTTTACCTAGTATGAATAGTGAGAGTATTCTACTTTCTGAGCTGCAAAATGGAGACTTTTCAGTTACTGTTAAATATATATTGAAAGGAAGAATTTTTAAACCACTAGAGATATCGTTTCCTGAACCATTTGAATATACCCTAACAAATTTTAGAAGAAATTGGAATCAAGAAAATTTGGAAGTGATTAAGATTATGGCACCTAAAGATCAATCCTTCTATATTCAAAACCAACCATACTTTGCAAAACATAAATCAACACTTCCAATAACAATAAATGAATACTCTACATTAATTGATTCCTATATATTTTCCCCTAAAAAGTACACTCCTCTCTCAAAAGAATTTGGAAGTAAAGGAAGATATATAGAATATATTTTAGTTACGGGTGCACTTTGGAGTGATAAAATTGAAAAAATATACTTTAATCTTGAATTAATAAATCCAAATTGTTCCAAGATTCAGATAATGTCTGATTCTTATTTTGGATCTTGTGATACTGAATGGAGATGGAGTACACAACTTTTCAATATAAAACCCAATAAAAATATTCGATTAATAATCAAATAATGTAACACTAAATATTATTATTTTTTAAATTATCATATATTTCTATAAATTTCGAATTGGGTTCACCATTTTCAGATAACTCATCTTTAATTCCAATTACGGTAAACATTTCCATCTTCCCCTTTTGACTGTTTTTTGATTTGCTTTTCTCTTATAAATTTTTGAATTTTAAGAGCCGCTAAAACACAATCAATAGCATGTGTCTTAGATTTAATAGGAATTCCGCCGGCAAACATGTAGCTATCCCCTATCGTTTTCAATTTTTCCAATTTATAATAATCTATAATATCATCAAATTGAGAAAAACATATATCTAATTCCTCCACAAGATTTGATGGGGTCATCTTTTCTGCAATCTGAGTAAAACCTACAAAATCCTATTTGAATTAACGGAAAATTCTTATTTTGTATTCACTTATTAATTTAACTAGTGACCCTAGTTCTAATATATATCAGTATTTTTCTTTTTTTTCAAACTGATAGACTGACTGAAGCAGACCAGATGAATATTCTTTATTAGAAATGAGTTTTAATTTAGATTCCCCAATCCAATCCCTAAAGAGGGGAATTCCTTTTCCTAATAAATACGGGAGTCTTGTGAGAGTGATATCATCAACTAAATTTTCTTTTAAAAAGTTAGAAATTGTAATACCACCATCTAGATAAATTCTATTAAATCCCATATTACTAAATTTATTTATTACTTCTTTGGGCATCCCATTTACCTGAAAAACTTTTTGACTAAGATCTTCCGCTATATTAATCGTTCCATTTGAGTAAACATAAACTGGTTTTTCATATGGCCAACTTCCAAAAGAGCACACTTTTTCATAAGTCAAACGACCCATAAGGAGACAATCCACTGATTCCATAAAATCCTTGTATCCGTAATCTTCCCCCGGGTCTGAAAAAAAATCTAGAAAATCAAGACTACCATCTTCTCTGGCAATAAATCCATCTAAACTAACTCCCATAAACACAGAAACTATCATTCTAATTTTTCTTTCGGTATATTTTTTTACTAATATTATATATATTTATATAAAATATTATAATGCTAATTCTCTTCCAATAGCTTCACAACTTTTTTTCCAGATAAGTTCTCTTGTCGCTTCATTATTGTAAAACGATTCAAGAAAAAATGGTTCTGCTTTCCCTTTTAAAGCCATAACAGAACTTCCCGGTCCATAAAACTCTCCCGATTTAGCATTCTCCAAACACATACAACTCAATATCCCCATAGCGCCATCTTCCATGCTCTGTCCCATACTCATTAGAATTCCTGTAAAGAAACTTCCCATTCCTCCGTCTTTGACAGAAGTCACCTGAAGTTCGGTATTTGCAAGACCCGGATGTGCTACAAGTGCTTTTACCTTAGATCCTTTTTTCTGTAATTTATCATGTAGTGCCGCGGTAAATGCTGCATTGGCTAATTTGGTTTGGTTGTATCGTTTCCATCGTGCTTCCCCAAAGATAAAGCTGTCTCCATCCCCTCCAAGTTTACCGCCATTTTTTTCGAGATACTCTTTTTTTAGTTCTTTAGATGGATTCATCCTTGCAACACTGGAATGATTTACAACTCTAGATTCTCCTGAAATTTCAGCAGTTTTCTCTAAAAGTGGCATAAGTTCCATGGTTAGTAAAAAATGTGAGAGATGATTTGTTTGCATTTGAACGTCATACCCATCTATAGTTGCTTCATCTTTGAGTGCCATCACTCCTGCATTATTGCAGAGAATATTTACTCCCTCTGGACAAATTCGTATTACTTCTTTAATTGCATTTCTTACGGATGCAAAAGACTGTAAGTCACAATCCACTGAATGTATTTCAGCATTTGGGTATGAATCTTTTAGAATCTTATTGGCTTTAATGGCTCTCTCTGAGGCTCTATTTAAAAGTAATAGCTTGGCTCCTAAGCCTGCTACTGTATCTGCTGCGACAAATCCTGTTCCCGATGTAGTTCCCGTAATCACGACGGTTTTTCCCTTCATGGAAGGAAGTCCTTCCTTAAATTTTGGAAAATATATGGACTCCACTGTTTTTCGTGTATAAGACATCTTAGTCTCCTTTTTTATTTAGCTGACATTCTGTCAATTAACCTAGCCTAGATTATAAGTGACAATACGTCAAGTATTTTTTAATATGCCCCTACTATGACAGAATGGGAAAGAGCACGCACGTCCGAGCAAAAAGAAAGCCGTGAAAAAGAAATCCTACAAGCCGCCAAAAGACTTCTTGAAGAGAAATCATATGAATCTATCCGATTTTCTGATCTGGCTGATTTGGTAACTTTTTCAAGAGCTAATATCTATAAATATTTTGATTCAAAAGAAGAAGTTTATCTATCCTTGCTAGCAGATGAAATATTAAAATTTGCAATTGGTGCAGAAGAAATACTCAATCACAAGGCTATTTCTCAATCCATTGGAATTGATAATTTTTGTAGTACATGGACAGATCTTTTAAGTTCAGAAAAAAATTTATTACTATTACTTTCTATGACGGGCACTATATTAGAAAAAAATTGTTCGGATGAGATACTTCTTCAAAGTAAGACATCTATGAATATTGCAATACAAAACCACTTAATACCCTCTTTTTCTTTATATTTTCCAACACTCTCTTCTTTGGAAATATCTGAACTTATAAATAATTTAGTAGTCTTTGCAAATGGTTTATACTCTCTTTGTGGATTAAATGAAAATCAAAAAAATCTCTTAAGGGCGAATGGAATGGAAGATCTAATTTCTGAATTTTCTTCTAGCTATAAAAGAATTACAAAAATCTATTTACAAGGATTTTTAAATCAAGAGAAAGAGATTTAAAAATAGTTATTAATTATATTATAAACATTTTTATAGACAAAAAAAAGGGAGAGATTTTATTGGTAATTATAATTAACACCGTTTGTTAAGAACAGTTGAGGATAAATATGTCAGAAAATACTATCAACACAAATCTCCCTTTTACTCTCAAAGATTTGAAGAATGCTATTCCAAAACAATATTTTCATGGAAATTTGGGCTTATCCCTATTTTATTTTTTCTTTGATTTTTTATTGGTAGGATTACTCAGCTTCGGAATTTATTTTTCAATTGAAAATCAATACTACTACTTAATCCCCCTTTTCTCAGTATTACAAGGAAGTATGTTCTGGTCTATTTTTGTGATCGGACATGATTGCGGACATGCTTCTTTTTCCGGCAATAGTAAAATTAATTACTTTTTTGGGCTAATCTCCCACTCTTTTATTTTAGTTCCCTATCATAGTTGGAAGCGTTCTCACCAAAAACATCACCTTTACCATGGTAACTTAGAAAAAGATGAAAGCCATGTTGCTCTTACGAAAAAGTATTATAGAGCCTTAAAATTTATATTACGACAACAATTAAAAAGAAGAATTTTTATTAGACTCTACAAATTATGTATGTTTTTTCCAATTTATTTATTCTATAATGATCATCCTAATCATAAAGGAAAGATTGTATCTCATTTTGAATTTAATGATATTTATTTTAGAGAAAATGAAAGATTAAAATTTAAAATTAGTATTTTGGGATATTTTTTTATGGTGGGAATTATTCTCATTGCTACAATATTAGCTCCACTGTTTATGATTTTTGCTTATTTTATCCCATGGGTTTTATACAATATGACACTGCATTTTGTTACTTATCTTCACCATAATCATGAGAAAAATCCATGGTACTACAATTCGAATTGGACATATCTAAAAGGTGCACTCAGTACGACAGATTATGATTATGGTTTTTTCGGGGGAGCGCTTGATTTTTTTCATCATAACATAGAAAGGTACCATGTGGTTCACCATCTATTTCCCTCCATACCCCACTACTATTTAAAAGAGGCTACTCAGTCCATCGTTCCTATCTTAGGAGATCATTATCACTTAGAGAAATTTAGTTTTAATACGTATCCAAGAATTTATAACAATTGCCGTTATGTGAATGATGAAAAACAAAATGAAGTTGCCTACTACTTTCAAGCAAATTAAAGATTAAAAAATAGCCGGTAAGACAATTGTAAACTTTGTCTTACCAATTTCAGATTCTAAGTACAATGCACCTTCATGCTTTTTTAGAATTTTCCCAATAATATGAAGGCCGAGTCCGGATCCCTCTCCTGCTGCCTTAGTTGTAAAGAACGCCTGAAATATTTTTGATCGTATTTCAGGTGAGATTCCCGAACCACTATCTTGGATCGAAACAGATATGTAATCTCCCTTATAATCTAAGTTTCTATTATCTATCTCAGGCTTTCCTGAAAGTAAGAGTTTTTTCTCAATCTCTATTATTAATGTTCCACTATCTGACATTGCTTGGATCGCATTATGTATTAAATTAGTCCAAATTTGATTTAACTCATCAGGATAGCATAAAATTTGAGGAACATTTTCGTAATTTTTTATTACTTCGATTCCATACTTTAATTTATTATGAAGAACGATTAATACTGTTTCCATGCCTTCTGCTATATCTGATAAAGTTTTATCTTCTTTCTCTTCGAAATGCATGTAAGATTTTAAAGATCTAACTATTTTTGATACTCTTTCAGCAGAGCTTCGTATGACAGATGTCTTTTTATTGATTCCATGTAAAACGGCTGCTATACTCAAATATTTTTCTATAAAAACTTCCTGAAATATTTCATCACTCTTCTCTAATGCATCAGTAAGACCTAATTCAATGGTATAATCTGCTAAAATTTCAATGTTTGTTAGATTTCTTAACTCCAAAATTCCAATCACTTTTTTTCTTAGAGATCTGATTTCCCTAGTTGATAGTCCTGAGTTAGTTTCTTTTACC
This sequence comes from Leptospiraceae bacterium, assembly GCA_947458405.1. GTDB lineage: Bacteria > Spirochaetota > Leptospiria > Leptospirales > Leptospiraceae > JACKPB01. The sequence continues at coordinate 29,294 of CANGZW010000026.1, read as the reverse complement.
AATTCATATATTTTTATGGATTTTTCTAAATCTGAAATAGTAATTCCATTTACTTTAGGAGTTAATTTTTGAATGAGTTCTCGGAGTGAATCCAAGATTATTTCTGAATTTGCTCGTATAGCACCAAGAGGAGTATTTATCTCATGTGCTACGCCCGCCACCATAGTCCCGAGTGTAATCATTTTGTCTGATTGCACTAACTGTTTCTGCGAAGCCTCCAAAGCAAGATATGCTTCGGTAGCTCTTTCTTTTGTATCAACTAGATCTTTATTTGATTGTATGAGAGTTTTTGATAATGTTTCCACTTCTTTAAAAGCATTGGAAAATCTAAGTGAAAGTAAATATGATTGAGAAAATATAAAAAATACTATACCATAGGTAAAATAAGATCCTGTTTGAATTATATTTAGAAAGTTTAATATATCGTTAGTTATGAACAACAAAAATATAAGAAATCCTGTTAAAAATGTTTTAGATCCCATAGTTTTATCTTTGATAGAATAAATCAGAATATATAAAAAATATATACTGATAATTATAATATAATATTGAAATATACTCAAATAAAAGGTAATCAAATATATCTTAGGAAGGAAAACTAATAAAGATGAAATACAGAATATTAAAATAAAAATATTCACAATTATTTTTATTTGTTTATTGGGAAAAATCTCTTTTATATATAATACCAAGAATGCAGGAGATATATAGAGACAAAAATATTCAATTCTAATTCCTATTTGATATGTTAAATCGGGTATTAAAGAATATCCAAAATATTCAGAAACTATAAAATGTCGTATGGAAAGTAAAATACAGAAGACTCCAAAATACAATGTGGAACGATCATATTTTCTATTCAGATATAGACCGATGTGATATATTCCCATTATAAATAAAACACCTAATACAAAAAAACCTCCTGCTATGGATTTCGCAAAATCAAATGTAATATCCTTAGAACTTCCCAAGAATATTTTTCCCCACATCCCGCCTCTGAAATTTTCAAAATTAGATATATGAAGTATAAGATTTATTTCATTAGCATTATTGAAAAAATGCAGTACTTCAACTCTTCTTATGGGGTTACTGTTTTCTGGTTTTATAGCAAAATCCCCATTTTGAATTAGGAGATCTTGATTCAAATAAAAATTATAAGATGTACCTAGATTGGGAATCTTAAATGCAAGGTTTGATTTATCATTCAAAAGTATCTTTAATTTATATGTAGCAAATCCGAAAGATTTTATAGTTTCATCTTCCGAATATTGTCCTATAGAATTTGCATTTTTTTTTATTTTTTTACCATTCCAATTCCTTGGAATATTTATTAAGTTTTCTTTTAATTCATTATCAAAATTTTTACAATTAATTTCGGATACCGTATCACATACTTTACGATTTTCAATCTCTTCTAACGATAAAGTCTCTTCCCAAAAAAACTCCCATTCCCCATCTATTTTTACTATGCCATCTTCTTCAAAATTCCATTCTCTTAAATCCAATACACCCCTTTCAGCCTTGGGAGAAATTTTACCCCCTGAGCAAAAAGTGAACAATAAAGTCAATATTGATAATTGTAAAAATTTCATTCGATTTATGAATACTCTTCCTCATAAAAAAAGCAATTAATAAAAAAATATATTTATATATGAATTTAAAAAAATATATTTTAAGAATTAAATATTATATGCTAATTTTATTTTGATTTAAGTTCTATAAATTTTAGTTTTTAAACTTTCCAGTATATAAAATACTCTATATTTCCTTCAGTACCTTTTATGGGGGAAATAGTCAAACCTAATGGATTACTTTTCATTTTTTTAATATACTTTAAAATTTTTTTTAAAACTGAAAATCTTTCATTTGAATTTTTAAGAATACCTTTTTCTAAAAATATAGGATTACACTCAAACTGGGGTTTAATTAGACTTAGGACTTCAATATTTGCATCCATCTCTTCCTTTTTGAGTCTATGAATAGCTGGATAAATCGACAATAAAGAAATAAAACTAAGATCTATTACTATAAATAAATTTAAGGTACCTTTTCCAATTATCTCCCAATTTATATCTTTTGCATTAAATCTATCAACAACACGTACTTTGGGATGATTGCGAAGTCTTTCAATCATTTGTCCATATCCAACATCAATTGCAATTACACTTTCAACATCTTTAGAGATTAAAATATCAGTAAAACCACCCGTGGATGCTCCTAGATCAATACATTTTTTACCCTTTAAATCTATTTTAAATTTTTCTAAAACTGGTTGAATTTTTTTTGCACCACGACTGGCAAATTCTGGTATTACATTTTTAATTCTAATGGTAACTTCTCTATTAAATTTTAATCCAGTTTTAGTGATTTTTTTTTCATCCACAAAGACCGAACCGGATAAAATGAGTGATTGAGCTCTCTTTATGTCATTTGCGATACCTATCTCTAATAAAAGAGTATCAAGTCTAATTTTTTCTTTGGGCAATGTAAGCAGGTAGTATTTTAAAAACTTTATCTTCTGGTTCTTTTAGTTTTTCTGCAATTTCTTCCAGATTGGATTGGTGATATTTCTTTAAATTTTTGGACTCTTCCATACCAAACATTGAAGGATAGGTTAATTTTCCCATAGCAGAATCTTTACCGGGAGTTTTTCCCAATTCCGAGAATGAACTCTCTTCATCTAAAATATCATCAGTTATTTGAAAAAGAATCCCTAGCTCTTCTCCATATTTTCTTATTAAATTCTCTCTTTCGATATAATCTTCCCTTAAACGATTACCCATCAAAAGAGTAGCAGTTATTAAGGCACCTGTTTTTAATGAATGAATAATTTTTAAATTTTCAGAAGACTGCTCATTAGTTTTTTCGTGATACAAATCCATCACCTGACCTGATACCATCCCGGGTCCCCCTCCTCCAAAATGAAGCAATTCAATTAAATTTTTATGTATTCCTGAATCATTTTGTTTTTCAATTCTTGAGCATAAATAAAAGCTAAATGAATTTAAAGCATCTCCGGCTAAAATTGCAGTCGATTCTGAGAATTGCTTATGATTAGTGGGGAGTCCTCTTCTAAAATCATCATTGTCCATAGAAGGGAGATCATCATGAATTAGAGAATATGTATGCATACATTCTATTGAGGCTCCGAGAGTCAATGAGTTTGTATCTTCACTATTAGCCGCTAGCATTAGTAGAATAGGTCTTATTCTTTTACCACCTGCTTTGAGACTATATATACAAGATTCGGAAAGTTGAAAGTGAAAGGTGTTTTTTATGAGTGAAAAAATATCAGAATAAAAAAAATCTTCAAAAATCTTTTTCTTTTTTTTTAATAAATTTTCTAATTCCAGAATCTTATCCTCACATTTTAATTTATTGCTTTAATGATTTATGTTTAATTCACTTTTTTAAGATTGGTAAAAAAACTGATAATCAATTCTTTTGTAAAATTACAAATTATACCTTTTTAACAAATAATAGATAGTAGTTTTTAAAAAATGCAATACTCTTTTAATTTTTTTTATAATGAAAAAATCTTAAGATACGGGAAAATCCCGCATCTTTTAATAAATTACTTTACTAATTCATATCCCTTAAAGAAAAAGCTAATTTCTAAAAGTGCATTTTCATCTGAATCAGAACCATGGACAGCATTAGCGCCCTTACTTTCAGCATAGAGAGCTCTGATTGTATTTGGTTTTGCTTCTTTAGGATCAGTGGCTCCAATTACATCTCTCCAATGTAATACCGCATTTTCCCTTTCTAATGCCGCGGCAACTATTGGGGAAGCCGACATATCTTTACATAGCTCATCATAAAATGGTCTGGCAGAATGAACTTTGTAAAACTGTTTAGCATCTTCTAATGATAGGTGAAGATATTTTAATCCGAGGATTTTAAAGCCCTCTTTTTCGATTCTGTTAATTATTTCCCCGACGTGTTTATTTCTTACTGCATCGGGCTTAATCATGATAAATGTTTGAGACATTTTATTTTTCCTTATTACTTTGTAATTGTTTGTATTTCTCAATGAGAGCGATATTTACTTCTTCCGGAACATAATCATTTACATTTTTTCCATATCTGGCAACTTCTTTTACCATACTCGATGAAATAAAAGAATTTTCACCGGAAGCCATAAAAAATACTGTATCAACTTCTGAAGCCAGCTTTTTATTCAAAATGGAAATTGCATATTCATAATCAAAATCAGCCACAGCCCTGAGTCCTCGAATAATAGCAACAGCCCCTTTCTCTTTGCAAAAATCAGCTGTTAATCCTTCTAATTGTGTTACAATTAATTTTTTTTCATCTTTTAGGACTCTTTCAATGAGTGCAATACGCTCTTCCACCGAAAATAAAGACTGCTTTTTAGAATTAACAGCAACTGCAATAATTACATTGTCAAAAAGAGCCAAAGACCGTTTTACAATGTCTATGTGTCCATTTGTTAAAGGATCAAATGTTCCAGGATATACAGCAATTTTAGATTTCATTTATTTTCTTAATTTTGCTGTTTCTCGCGTTGGGAGTCCATATATATTGATAAACCCTTCAGCATCCTGTTGATTGTATAATTCTTCTTTTTCAAAAGTGGATAATTTAGAATTATAAAGAGAAACCTGAGACTTTCGGCCTACTAAAGTACAATTTCCCTTATAGAGTTTGACCCTTACAGTTCCCGTCACATATCTTTGTGTTTCTGATATAAAAGCTCGAATTGATTTCATTTTAGAGGAAAACCAATGTCCATTGTATATTAGCCTGGCAAACTCATTTGCGAGATCATCTTTCAAGTGCTGTGTATCACGATCTAATGTAATTGACTCAATATCTCTATGAGCAATATGCAAAATTGATCCCCCTGGAGTTTCATAAACCCCTCTGGATTTAATCCCTACCAATCGGTTCTCAACGATATCAACCCTTCCAATCCCGTTTTCTCCACCGATTTTATTTAATTCTTCCATCACTTCAAGGGGATTCATTTTTTTTCCATTGATTCCTACACAATTCCCTTCCTGAAAATCCAATTCTAAATAAGTGGATTTATCGGGAGCTTTTTCGGGTGATACAGAGAGTAAAAACATGGACTCATCGGGTTCTTTAAATGGATCTTCCAAAATCCCACCCTCAAAGGAAAGGTGCATTAAATTTCGATCCATAGAATAGGGTTTTTCAACAGTAACGGGAACAGGGATATTTTTAGCCTTGGCAAATTCTATTAAATCAGTTCTTCCCTTAAATTCCCAGGTTCTCCAGGGAGCAATGATGGCTAGATCGGGAGCTAGGGCTTTAAATCCCAATTCAAAACGAACCTGGTCATTCCCCTTGCCCGTAGCACCATGAGAAAAAGCATCAGCATTTTCTTTTTTAGCAACCTCGACCATTCCCTTGGCGATGAGAGGTCTCGCTAGAGAGGTTCCCAAAAGATATCTATTTTCATAAATTGCATTGCCCTGAATGGCAGGAAATATGAAATCTCGCGCAAATTCCAAGCGAAGATCTTCTATATAAACCTTAGAGGCTCCCGTTTTTTTGCCCTTTTCTTCGAGACCGGAAAGCTCTTCCTTTTGACCCACATCGGCACAATATGCTATCACTTCACAGGAATACTTTTCTTTTAACCAGGCTAAAATTACAGAAGTGTCTAGCCCCCCGGAATAAGCCAAAATAATCTTTTTAGGTTGGAATTGTTCTTTCATTTTAAATGACAAGTATTCCCCTTCCATTTTCCTGACAATTAAGATTTATGAGGCTCATTTACGCCCTTCTTTTAATACACACAATCTTCCTAAATTCTCTTATTTCAAAAGAAACTTCTGATAAAGACGAAGAAATTGAGCTTGAGAGAGAATTTGAGGTTGGGATACGGGGTGGAATTGGTTACAGGGGTGACGATAGGCTCTCGAATGCCCTCGAAAACTATAAAACTTACTCAGGCACTGGAATTTATGGCTCCACTTCTCTCTCTCCTTTTCATATATCCAAAAACTTAGAAGCCTATGCCCGCACTCGTTGGAGTACAAATTCCAAAGCGGGTTTTTTAGTGGGATCCGGTAATTTTTCTAAATTCCATATGACTGAGATTAATACTTATCCTGAATATACCCGTTTAAATTTTAATTTAGGTACGGATTATTTATTTTTGACGTATCACCAAGAATGGCATTTTAAAAAATTTTTGGTGGAGGGTGGAATTGCCCTAGGAGTAAATAATACAGAATTGAGCCCTTCAGGATACACAATCAGTAGATTTGGAAGTAAAGAATTGAGTGGATTTATGACGGCGAGTGGACTTTCCTATAGACTTGAACTGGGTATAAAAAAGAGAATCTTTGAATCCGTTTTTTTTGAGACAGGTTTTACAGCCACTATGCACACTGCCCCCTATTTTAATGGATCTTTTAATGACTCCCTTGGATCTTATTATATCAAATCTGATGGAAGTTTGGAGCTTTTATCGAACTCTCAATTTAAAGATTCCATCGCATATACCACTATCGCATCACGTAAATTAGACATGGTGTATAGTGTATTTCAATTGTATGTCGGTGTAAGTAAAAGATTTAGCTTTTAGGTTTGTATTACTTTTTTCATTTTTCTATAAATTCGCCATCAAATATAATTTTTCCCGATCTATTTTTTATAACTGCCTTTCCATAAGGGAGATCATCTTTAAAATTACCAATAAAAACCTCCCCGTCCTTACGAATAAGTTTTCCTTCTCCAAACAATTTTCCTTTTCTAAACATACCCTCGTATCTATTTCCTTTTTTGGTTGTATAGACTCCCTTCCCGTCCATTAAATCATCCTTAAATTCTCCTTTATAGTTATCCCCGCTCTCAAAATAAGAATATTCCCCTTTCCCGGAAATCATATCATCCTTGAAACTCCCCTTGTATCTATCGCCGTTTTCAAACAAGAAAAAACCATCTCCTTCATATTTCGAGTTTTTGAAATTTCCCTCGTATCTCGCTATAACTTTATTGGCTTTGTAAAATTCCTGAATACCGAATCCATTCATACAATCTCCCCTTAGACATATATTATTCTCAGGTGAGTCTTTAACCGATCCACTAGCACAATTTAAAAATATAAATAGAAAAATGGCAATATTTAATGGTAATACAATTATTTTTAAAGAATTTTCATCAGTATATTTAAATAGATTCATAGATTTAGTTTTTAACTTTTGGAATGATAACATTTTTTCTCCAACAATACAATTATTTCCCGGGATTTAGTCCTTCTACCATTGAGGAATAAGAATAAATTCTGACAAGATTTTCCAATATTCCTACAATCTTAGATTGACACAGGTATTTCTCCTCTCATGCTGCTACTAGGAGAAAAATTATGATACCTCTAGCATTATTAAATTTGGGTCCATGGGAGATCGCACTTATTTTAGTTTTAGCTCTTCTTCTTTTTGGTGGAAAAAAGCTCCCCTCCTTGGCTAAGGATTTAGGTTCAGGGATTAAAGAATTTCGAAAATCTCTTTCTTCTGCCGGGGAAGAAGAAACTGTTGCTCCTCCTGCCGAACAAATCCCCACAGCCCCCATAGAGATACCCAAAGCAAGTGTAGAAAAAAAAGAGGAATCTCCCCGATCTAAGAAAAAAGCATAAATGCCTGCCAAAAAAAAATCTTTCCCGGGGAGTAAAAAAAAAGCAATCCAGAAAAATAAAATCGCTCCCCCCGCTAACTTAACAAAAGCAGTATCCCCTTCACAACTTCCCCTACCAGAACCCAGACTCGAAGAGGAATCAATAGAATTTAACCCACGCGAAAAATATATGACTCTCGGAGAACATCTCGAAGAATTAAGATGGGTATTAATAAAAAGTATAATTACTGTATTTGCAATTATGATAGGTTCCCTTTTTTTTGGGAGCGAGATACATACAATCTTTGTTAAGCCTTATAAAAATGTTTTGGGAAGTGACGCAACATTCTTTCAGATAAAATTGATGGCTCCGGTCTTTATCTATTTAAAGACTTCTTTTATGGTTTCCATATTATTCGGATTTCCCTTTGTTTTTTATTTCTTATGGAATTTCATATCACCAGCTCTCGATCCAACAACAGATAAATATGGTAAATTTATTATATTATTTTCAACACTTCTTTTTTGGGGTGGAGTTTTGGTCTGTTGGTTTACTGTATTCGAAAATTTATTAGAAATCTTTTTGGTTATTTTTAGACCACCCGATGTGGATATGAAATTACCAATTGATGAGTACTACGATATATTCTTCAATATACATCTGGTATTTGGGGCAAGTTTTCAGCTTCCGATAGTATTGATTTTATTGGGTCGATTGGGAATTTTAAAATCATCTTTTTTAATCAATCGCTGGAGAGAAGCTACAATTATTATTTCAGTATTCTCCGCTTTTTTTTCCCCGGGACCTGATGTATTCTCTATGATGATGCTATTTATACCCCTAATGATTTTATTTTTTGCTTCCCTAGTTATAATGGTAATATCAGAAAAAAAAGATAAAGAAATTTAATCGTAATACAAAATAAAAAACCATTAAGTAAAACCTTTTATGTCTTACTTAATGGTTCAAAATTCAATATAAATCTACTGTCTTAAAGGAAGAAATTTCTCCGAGCCTTCTTCTGGAAAGTTTTTGATTTACAGTGAGACCCTCTAAAATAAATTCAAATGCACTTACAAATAAATGGTCTTCTTTGTCGTACCCTTTTTCATGCATGAGATCCCAAATTGCAGGAATATCTTTCATAAGGTCTTTATAGGAGGACACAGGCATTTGGTCTGAGATTTCTATTTTTCCCAGTTTATAAATTTGTGCGGCTATATCATTGAATATACTGTTGTATTTTTTAGGTGAATAATATTCATCAAACACTAACTTAGTAGCAGAGTCCAGTAATTTTAATATAACCTGATATTCACTGATCGCCTCATCACGATACGGATCTAATTCAATTTTACCCGAACAGGAAGCAAATAAATTTCCTAGATCTGTAAGACGTACTACACCACTCTCCTCTTCATTTTTTAGGGCTCTCCTTCGGGCAGAACTGATAGCTACTTCATAATTTGAAATTGACAATCGAGCACTGACACCCGACTTCTGATTGACAAGGTGAGAGCTTCTAGCTTGAATTGTAATCTCTTCGATTATCTCTTCTATAAAATGAGGAACTTTTATTTCAGGAAAATGGATAGGCAGTGAAATTTCCTGACGTGTTACATCTAAACCAATCTTTCTGGATTTTGGATAGTGAGTTCTTATTTCGGAACCAATTCTATCTTTTAGTTGGGATATAATTTTTCCACTTCTAGAATAGTCTTCGGGATTGGCTGTAAAACATACCACTACATCCAATGGAAATCGAATCGGAATCCCTCTAATTTGAATGTCCGCTTCTTCTAAAATATTAAATAAAGAAACCTGCACTAGGTAATCCAAGTCAGGCATTTCATTGACTGCAAAAATTCCGCGATTCATTCTGGGTAAGAGTCCAAAAAATATAGCTCCCTCCGAAGAAAGTGGTTCTCCCCCTATTATTTTAGAAGGATCAATATCTCCAATAATATCTCCAATCTTTGCCCCAGGTGCCAATCTTTCTCCATATCTCTCTTCTTTTGATATCCACTTGATTTCTGCTTTATCACCAAGTTCAGAAATTATTTTCTTTCCTTTTGCGGTGATAGGACTAAAGGGACTTTCTGGGATTTCAGTTCCTTCCAATACAGGAATATGATCATCCAAAAAATGAATGAGAGAACGCATGATTCGGCTCTTTGCCTGTCCCTTTTCTCCCAATAAAACAATATTATGACCTGCTAAAACTGCATGTATTAGTTGAGGAATCACTGTATCCTCGTATCCATGTATGTATGGAAATAAATTCTCTTTATTCTTTATTTTATTGCTGAGGTTTTGGGCCATCTCTACTTTGATAGATCTCTCTTTATAGCCGGATTCCTTGAGTTGACTAATTGTCCGAATTTCTTTCATTGCTCCCCCATATATAAACAGTAAGTTTCATCCGTTTGAAAATCAAAGAATAATTTATTATTATGAAAATCTAAATATAAAAACTTTTTTGTTTTAAAAATTTAGACACTAAATATACTTTTCCTTATGGATGAAATTCAAAAAATGATAGAACCTTTTTTTATCCCCCGAGAAGTTCCCGTATTTCTCATGAAGGCGATGTTAGAAAGCATTTATAAGATAGAAGTGACCGGTTTGGAAAATTTCCCCAAATCGGGAGGTGCCATTTTGGTATGTAATCATACCGATGCCCTGGATATTCCCGTACAGGCAGTATTTCTTCCTCGAAAGATAGTATTTTTAGGCAAGTATGAATTTTTCAATCCCCATGAAGAAATTATAGAATTTATCAACCAAAAAGACTCTATCCTATCAGTGGAGCCTTTAAATATAATAAAAAAACCAATTGAAGACTCAATAGGGCTCTTTGGAAAGATTTTTTCGAGCCAAATCCAAAACTGGGGAGGAATGCCCATAGTCCGGAATTTTAGAGGAAATGACGCCAAAGCAGCTGTGTCCTACTATGAAGATTTAGAAAATTACATGTGTGATATTTTAAAAAGTGGAGAAATCCTATCTATTTTTCCTGAAGGCACCAGAACAGAAACAGGGGTAATGGCTCCCTTCAAAGCTATGGCCGCAAAATTAGCCATTCGTGCGAATGTCCCAATAATTCCCACAGGGATTTCGGGAGCTTGGAAAATGTCTACCCCCCAGGCAATTCTTTCAGGGGCGGCTTTTAAAACGAAAATCATTTATAATGTAGGGAATCCAGTTCCACCGGATCAATTTCCCAAAGTTAATGAGAAAAAAAGCTCAAAAATGCTCACAGAAGAAATTGAAAAAAGGGTATATTACCTGACTACTCATTGGGAAAGACGGGGTCAATCCAGAAGATTTGCAACTGTGCTTTAAAATAAATAGGGATGTATTACTACATCCCCTAAAAAATAGGTTTAATGAGTGTTAATCAAAAAGAACCAATGCTTGGATAAATTCTAAACAATATATATTGAAGTCAATAAATTATTAAATTATAAAAAGTTTTTTACTTAACTTAAAGAAATTAGATAACTTCAAATTATACTGATTCTACTTCAATTTTTTCATCTTTTTCATCATCGGTAAGCTGTGGACTTTCTAGATATTCGATCAATAAATTAACAATTTGAAAATAGGGATTTACCCGATTTCCAATACCCATTCCATATTTTTGGATATATGTACTACGCAAAGATTCATTGTCACTCGAATTCAGATTGTATGATTTTTTAACAGTTGCCGTCCAGATACTTTTTGAATCGGGACATTGCAAAAAACTTCCCGTCAACTCTAAATTCAATTCATTTTGAACCTGTTCCTGTTTCAGTAATACATTAAAGATTCCTTCTATTTTGTTAAAATCTCGAGAGCATCCCGAAAACTTAAGAGGAGGCTTATAAACAATAAATTCTTTGTGATGACTCATTAAATCTCTGGTAATATCCGAGAGGGTATTTTGCTCCATTTTAGTTATATTACTTTGATTATTGATAAAAACAGTGATTCTTTTGGTGAAATTCACCTTCTTTTCATATAAGGGATCTTTATTTAATGATGTTAATGAGGAACAATTCAATAGACCGAATAAAAAAAACAACAAACCGGTTACAATTTTCATACTATACGCTTCCATATTTATTTTAATCCAAAATTCTTATTAATTCTACAATTTACAAGCAAATTGAGTTTATTTGTTTATTAAATTTTAGCATATTATTTATTATTCAAATTATAAGCATTTTTTAATGTATTACATAGAGGTATAATTATGAAAACTAAACTTTTACTTTTGATTATCTTAATTTTTACAATTTCAATCAACGCTGAAACCAATAATTACTATGGGGATGCTATTGATGTGAAAACGGGTTTAAAAGCATACAGTGATAATCATTCAGAACTCGTTGTGAATGGAAAACACGTTTCTTCCCAAATTGAGTACAAAGATTCTCAAGGCAAGGTGATTGGAAAAAAATCTATCAAATTCAATCCGAATTCCTACTTACCCGATTTTAAGCTCGAGGATTTTAGAGATGGCTACATTGAAGGGGGAGAAATTGTTGAAGGAAAATATAAAATGTTTCACAGAAAAAACAAAAATGAACAAATGAAAGAGAAACTCCTTGAAATTGCCCCGCTATCTATTGCAGATGGGGGATTTGATCCATTTATTAAAGACAATTGGACAGATTTAATGGCAGGCAAGAAGTTGAAATTTAAATTCTATGCTCCCTCTCAACTTGATTCTTTTAATTTTTATGTTATAAAAACTAAAATTGCTGATTACGAAGGTAGATCCTCCTTGTTTGTTAAAATGGAATTGGATAATTTGTTGTTAAATATTTTTATCCCTCCGATATATATAACATATGATATAGCTACAAAAAGAATTGTTTTTTATGAGGGAATTTCTAATGTAAACAACCCCCAGGGAAAAAGCTATTTTGTAAAACTTGCATATAGTCATTTTAAATAAAGATAAATATGGTAAGACTTCTTATACTCTATGATAGAACTTCTGGATAAAAAATATAATTTAAATTAGTATGAATTCATTTATAATTGCAGAGAAAACGGAATATAAATTATGCTTCGTATCTAGAAAAAATAATTTTTTCTTATTTTTATTTTGGATATGTTTTGTTGTTTTTGGATTTTATATTCGATATTCAATACCTTTTATTGAAGACTATTATAAACTAAGTAATATATATAATTTTAGTTTGTTTATTATGTTCTATCTTCTTCTAACATATTTATTTTACAAACTCTTAATGAACTTACGATTTTTTAGTTTTACCATTAAATATATTTTTGAAAAAGTTGCCCCGAGGAAGTTTATTTATTATTACAAAATACTCGGAATTTCCTCATCAGCAAAAGTGTTTCCCGATTATCATTATTTAGTATCACAACAATTATCTTTTTTAGGGAAATACGGTTTTTATATATACGTATTCAACATCAAAGCTAAAGAGATACTCAACTGGAACTTATTTTTTCGATTAGTCTACGATATATTTCATCCCCCTTATATTCGATTACATAACTGTTATACATCTGAATATGAATCAAAAGATAAAGCCCTTTACACCATAAGAGAAATTGAATCTTTTTTGGAAGGAGATTCCTCTCTTAAATCAGGCAGTAGAACCAACTTAATGAGAATAACTGTAACAGCTGAAGATGTAAAAGATTATGTAAACAAAGGTGGAGATCTAAATGCACGTGACACAATTCTTGGCAATACAGCATTATTTTATGCCTGCGGTACAGATCCTGAATTACCAATATCAAAATGGGTAGAGCCTAATTTTGAAGTAATTGGTGAAATGATAAAATTAGGCTTAGATGTAAATGCCTGTAATTATAAAAACGAAAGAGTTATCGATTACATTAGAAAAGTTACTTCCAATGTATCAGGTGAACCCCCTTCTCTGGGAAGATTAAAATCATATCTAGAGAGCAATGGATATAAAAAATAATTTTCATGCCCGAACTCGATCTATATAATATTAGATTTAAAACCTTACTCAACAATATGTTGGAAGGGGTCTTAGTTGAAGACGAGAAGAGAAAAATAATACTTACCAATCAAAAATTCTGCGACTACTTTCAGCCGAATAAAAAACCATCTGATTTTTTAGGACTGGATTGTGGGAAAATGGCAGATGAGTTTAAGCATTATTTTAAAAATTCCGAATTATTTACTTCAAGAATCACTGAAATATTATTGAAAAAGTTAGTTGTAATTGGTGATGAAATTGAAACCTTAGACGGGAAATTTTTTTCTAGAAATTTCATTCCTGTGGTACAAAAAGATACTTACCTTGGAAATCTGTGGACCTATAGAGAAATAACTAATGAAAAAAGTAATTTACTCAAGCTACAATTGTCTGAAAGAGAACTAAAAGAAATTAATTCTTTTAAAGATAAATTATTTACTATAATTGCACATGACTTAAGAGGTCCATTAGCTAGCTTAAAAGGAATTGTTGATTTAATAAATGAGGGAGATATTGATTTAGAAAATACAAAAGATATTTTTTTTGCATTGGGCAAACAATTAAATAGCAATTTTCTACTATTAAATAATTTATTAAACTGGTCATCTATTCAATTAAAAAAAAGAGAATTTAAGATTGAAAATGTAGTACTTTTCGAAAAGATTAATGATATCTTAAATTCAGTAGAGCCATTTTCCATTGGAAAGAATATTAAAATTAATATTAATATTCCATCTGATTTTGTAGTACGATTTGATGTAGAAGTATTAACAATTGTTCTGAGAAATATTATAATAAATGCTATTAAATATACATTAAAAAATGGGAGTGTTAATATTTATTTAGAAATGACTAATCTTGGCTGTAATATTCATATTCAAGATACAGGAATTGGTATGAATGAAAATGAGCTAAATAATCTCTTTCACTATGAAAATGTTAATTCTAAACCCGGCACAAACAGAGAAAAAGGAACAGGCATTGGACTTTTATTGTGTAAAGAATTAATGGAACTGTGTAATGGCTCTATAAATGTGAATAGTTCAACTGGTAGTGGATCCGATTTTATCCTCTTTATTCCCAAATAGTCAAACTTCTACAAAACTATTTTCCTAATTAGAAAGATTTCCATTTTAATTTCAACAGTTTTAATCATTTTTCCATTGACACATAGGGTTCGATCTCAATGATTGAATTGCAACAGGAGAGGTGGCTGAGTGGTCTAAAGCAGCGGTCTTGAAAACCGTCGTGGTAATCCCACCGTGGGTTCGAATCCTACCCTCTCCGATTAGGAGAAGTGCCTGAGTGGCCGAAAGGAGCAGTTTGCTAAACTGTCGTATGGAGAAATCTGTACCCCGGGTTCGAATCCCGGCTTCTCCGATCTATAATTACAATGACCGAAAATTCTTCTGCCATACATAAACTTAAGCAATTCCTGGAACATCTGAAAACTGATAAAGGATTATCTCAGATTGCCCTCCTCCCCCTCTTTTTTAGTTGGTACCCCCTAGTATTGTTTAAATATGAGAACCCAATAATAAGAAAAAACTGTCTATACTCAATAACTCTGACTGGAATTTTCTTTTCCTGTATAGTATTTGGGGGAATCGCATCCAAATTTCCTTATTTTGGTTCTATTTTAGCCAATATTATTCACTTTTTAGGTGTAATTTACTATCTGGGTTGTTCTGGATTTTTGATTTACTCACTGCAAAAAGAAAAAAATATGGTACTACCGTTTGGAGAGAAAATTTTAAAAGCTCTCGAAACCTATCTAATAGAAAAAGAGCGCCCTTAGCTCAACTGGATAGAGCATTTGACTACGGATCAAAAGGTTGGAGGTTCAAATCCTTTAGGGCGCGATATTTTTCTTCCCGCTGAGAATCTCTGAAGTATATTGTTTCGAGTTTAAAATGATGGA
Source organism: Leptospiraceae bacterium (assembly GCA_947458405.1). Lineage (GTDB taxonomy): Bacteria > Spirochaetota > Leptospiria > Leptospirales > Leptospiraceae > JACKPB01. Next base: position 13,783 of record CANGZW010000026.1, on the reverse strand, counting down.
TTTTAATTTATCAGATGGAATTCCAATCGACTCGCAAATCTTATATTCCCCCTGTAAATCTATATTAAAAATTCCTGGGTCATCTGCCCCGATTGTTAATTTCAAATTAGTTTCGGAAAATACTTTTACCGGTAAATTTTCATAAGTATCGATCATTCCAATAAGAAAATTTGAACTAGGACAGGATTCTACCACTGTATCATTTTTTATTAGCTTTTGTATTACATATTTACGAAAAGTTTCAAGATTTTTTAAGAATGTATCATCATAAGAAATTGTAATGTCTTTGTTACCGGAATTTGCCTTGCTTAGATTTGATTGAAAGTACTCATATTCAGAGAATTTTCCAAATTGAGAAATATCATCATAATTACTTAAAATATATTCATTTGTATCAACAAATTCTTCTCTTAATTCTAACCTCTCTATCCCAAAATATTTATCTATTTTTTCACCCAATGCAATACAATGTCCTAATCTATGTGCACCAAAATCTGAGGATTCAGCAATCCATCTACAAGCTGATAGATGAGACTTATCCTGAAAGCTTTCTCCTACATGGTATAGAATTGCTAAGGAATTATCTTGATCTAACTCATTATCTTGTAAAACTTTTTTGAAAAAATCTTTTTTATACTTCGGAGAATACCCTTCTTCTATATTACAAAAGTCTATTCCAACCAAATAATCAGAAATTATTTTATGCTCTTGCATTGCTTTTTTTAACCAACTATATTGATCTTCAAATCCAGGGTTTCTATGTAAGGATACAACCAATCTGCCTTTTACATTGTAATACTTCTCACCCTCGGATAGTCCAATACATGCCGCTAAAGTTCGCTCTAAGTAATCGCTTTCTAATGCCATAGGACTATACATAATTCTGAATTCAGAATATTTAATACCTTTATTTGCACTTTCTCGTAGTACATTTTTTGATATTTCTCTGATTTCTTCGGGATTAAACCTCGAAAGGGCTATTATTAGATTAAACTTAGATTGAAATACTTCAAAAGGCGCTTTTTCTAAAAAATAATATAGTTCTTTAAATTTATCTAATGAATCAAAAGTTTTAAAAAAATTTTTAGTATCTATTTTTTTATGAAATAATTTTTCATAAGATTCAGTAAATATATGCCATCTAGGATTTGGATTATTTTTTCCTATCTCATATAATATTTCAGCTGACAATGATCCATATAAATGAGAATGAAGTTCAATTAAGTCAGAATATGTTTTCACGATTTATACTTAATTTAGAAATCTAAATCAGTCAATTGAAATTTTAAATTAATTTAATTAGATGTGGTAACATATTTTATCTGTATTACGAAATATTATAATTTTTATTATAGAAAAAATAAATAAGGATATGATTTGAATTTCTTATTTTTTTAATAAAATTCTATATATCTATTATTTAATTTCAGCTATAATTCTTCTAAAATAAAATTAACTATATAAACTAAAGTACTTAACAAATAACTTAGTATTGAGTTCAAATAAAATATTATAAGCCTGCGCCCCCCACTTTAAGAAATTCAGGATAGTTTTTGATAATCAAAAAATAATAATTTTTAAAGTTAATTTGAATATAAGTGCCTCTCTCTTCCAGAATCAAAGACCTTGCAATAATTTAATAGTTGACATTCCTTAAAATAAATACAAATATTTAATTGAAATTTAAGTTAAATCAGGAATAAACCCCATGAAACATTCTCCTCATGAGTTAATCGAGTTACCAATTTTCCATGCATTAGTTCGAAAAAGATGGACAATGAGCTTTTTTTTACTTTTTTTATTATTTTTTACATACTACGGATATATTTCTCTTATAGCCTTCAAAAGAGATTTGATGATAGTAAAAGTTGGAGGATCCACAAATATAGGACTTGTATTGGCAGGACTTGTTATACTTTTTTCTTGGATACTAACACTAATTTATGTTAATTGGGCGAATATGTCATACGATAAAGATGTTGATCACCTCAAAACCTTATTAAAAGAAGAGAAGATATGAGTACATCTTCTCTAGGACAACCTAATATTACATCTATTTCTTTCTTTGCCGTTTTTGTATTGCTTACTCTTTATATCACATATTGGGCAGCAAAAAAAACGAAAACATCTTCTGAATTTTATGCGGCTGGACGCAGTGTTACAGGATTTCAGAACGGATTAGCCCTTGCGGGGGATTATATGTCAGCGGCTTCTTTTTTGGGAATATCAGGTATGGTTGCTTTAAAAGGTTATGATGGAATGATTTATGCAGTTGGTTGGTTAGTTGGTTGGCCTGCATTAATGTTTTTAATAGCAGAGCCACTCAGAAATCTAGGTAAATATACATTTGCTGATGTTTTAGCTTTTCGTTTACGACAAAAACCAATTCGTATTACGTCATCCATTTCTAGTATTTTAGTAACGATAACTTACACCATTGCTCAAATCGTTGGTTCAGGAAAACTTATTGAACTTATGTTTGGTTTACCTTATCATTTTGCAGTAATTGCTGTTGGAACCGTAATGCTTCTTTATGTATTGTTTGGTGGGATGATTGCAACTACATGGGTTCAAATCATAAAAGCATTCTTACTTTTATTTGGTGTTACACTTTTGTTACTTTTAGCTTTAAGAAAATTCGACTTTAATATTGGGAATGTATATATAGAAGTGGAAAAGATGTATGGAAACTCAGCACTTGAACCCGGTGGATTTATAACTAATCCTATTGATTCTATTTCTTTAGGTTTAGCATTAATGCTAGGTTTATTAGGACTTCCGCATATATTGATGAGATTCTTTACTGTTCCGGATGCTAGAGAAGCTAGAAAATCTATTCTTTATGCTACAACTTTTATAGGATACTTTTATTTGATCATCCCGGTAGTTGGGTTTTCTGCTTCAGTGATACTGGGGAGAGATTTTATCCAAAGTATTGACAAAGGTGGAAATATGTCCGCTCCATTATTAGCAGAAATGTTAGGCGGAACTCCTTTTCTTGGTTTTATTGCGGCAGTTGCCTTTGCAACAATTTTAGCTGTAGTGGCGGGACTTACACTTGCCGCGGCTTCAACGGTATCACATGATATATATTTTAATGTCATAAAAGATGGAAAAGCAAGTGAAGATGAGCAGGTTAAAGTCGCCCGAATTGCTACGATTATTTTTGGAATTATTGCGATAACTTTAGGAATATTGTTCAAGGATCAAAATGTAGCTTTTTTGGTGGGACTTGCTTTTTCTATAGCGGCTAGTGGAAATTTTCCATCACTTTTTTTATCAATTATCTGGAAAAATTTTTCTACTAATGGTGCGATTGCCTCAATTCTCTCAGGATCAATTAGTGCTGTACTACTCATTATTCTCAGTCCTACAGTTTGGGTTGATATTTTAAAGAATGAATCTGCGATAATTCCTTTAAAAAATCCTGCTATTATTTCCATGACCCTGTCTTTTCTTTTTGGATATATTTTTTCTATAATTTATCCTGAAGTAGAGGCACAGAAAAAATATGAATTAGAAAAAGTGAGAATGTATCTCGGTATAGGTGCAGAATGAAAGAAATAAAAGATACTACGAATCCTAATGAGGATAATTCTAAAAGAAAAGATAAATATAAGTATATTAAAATTATCGGAATAATAGCTTTTGCTTTTTTCTATGATCTATCACCAATAGATTTTATTCCAGATATAATTCCGATTTTAGGCTGGGGTGATGATATTTTTATAACTGTTTTATCACTTATTTATGCATATAAAAAAAATAAAGACTAAAGAGTAAGCAAATATATGAGTAGTTAATTTATATTAATTACTCGATAAATAATAAAAGGACACAAATACTTGAATAAAATATTTAAACAAATTCTAATTCTATTTCTATTAATTATCCTCTTCATTATAGCGAGGTATTACGGTTTACAAGATTTATTAAACTTTGAATATTTAAAATCCCAAAAGGATACTTTTATAAGTACCTATCATGAAAATGAGATTTTATTCATAATCATATATTTTGTAGTATATGTGGTAAGTGTAGCTATATCTTTTCCTGGGGCAACAATTTTTACTTTGGCGGCAGGTGCTATATTTGGAGTAGTTACCGGTACTATACTAGTTTCATTTGCAAGTACCTTAGGAGCTACACTCAGTTTTTTATTTTCAAGATATTTATTTAGAGACTTAGTCCAAACTAAGTTTGGATCATCTCTGGAATCCATAAATAAAGGTTTAGAAGAAGATGGTAAATTCTACTTACTCTCTTTGCGGTTAATTCCCGCTTTTCCTTTTTTCTTAATCAATCTATTGATGGGCATTTCAAAAATTTCTGTATTTCAGTTTTTCTTAGTTAGTCAAATTGGGATGTTACCAGGAACAATAGTTTATGTCAATGCAGGAACACAACTAGCATCCTTAAATAATCCTAAAGATATTGTGTCCCTTCCTCTACTCTTATCTTTTCTAGCATTAGGACTACTTCCTTTATTTGCAAAATTTATAGTAAATAAAATTAAAATAAATAAAATTTATAAAAACTATAAAAAACCCAATAATTTTGATTATAATATAATCGCAATCGGTGGTGGAGCAGCAGGACTTGTAACATCTTATATCGCATCAACTGTAAAGGCTAAAGTTGCTCTAATTGAAAAACATAAAATGGGTGGAGATTGTTTGAACTATGGATGTGTTCCATCTAAAGCAATCATATCAAGTGCAAAAAAAGTTCATCTCTCAAAAAAAGCAAAGGATTTTGGATTAAAAAAGGTAGATATCGATTTTGATTTTGTAGATATAATGAATAGAGTTTCTAATATTATCAAAACTATCGAACCAAATGATTCAATAGACAGATATTCAAAATTAGGAGTTGATTGTATAACAGGTTCAGCTAAAATTTTATCTCCTTATGAAATAGAAGTAAATGGAAAAATTCTTACAACCAAGAACATAGTTATCGCAACAGGGGCAAGCCCACTTATCCCCAATATCCCTGGAATTAACCAAGTTCCCTATTTAACCTCAGAGACTCTTTGGAATCTTAAAAGCCTACCTAAAAGTTTCCTTATAATTGGAGGAGGTGCCATTGGTTGCGAAATGGCACAGGCTTTTTCTAGATTAGGATCTAAAGTAACTTTGATTGAATTTGCAGATAAAATTCTTCCAAGAGATGATAAAGATGTTTCCTCTTTTATGAATAAGATTTTAACTGATGAAGGTATTACTATACTAACTTCTCATAAATTAATTGAATTTATAAAAAATAATAATAACTATATTGCTAAAGTTGAATCAAATTCAATAATTAAAGAAATAGAATTTGATCATGTACTACTTAGTATGGGAAGGAAACCCCGAATAGAAGGATTTGGATTGGAAGAATTGGGAGTAAAAATAAGTAATAGAAAATCTATTGTAGTAAATGAATTTATGGAAACCAATTATCCAAATATTTTTGCCTGCGGTGATGTTGCTGGACCCTTTCAACTGACCCATACTGCATCACATGAAGCCTGGTATGCTTCCGTTAATGCTCTTTTTGGTATATTTATAAAGTTTAAGACTGATTATTCCGTAATACCATATACTACCTTTACTGATCCCGAAGTTTCTCACGTAGGATTAACGGAAGATGAATCAATCCAAAAAAATATTCCTGTTGAGATCACAAAGTATGATCTTCATGATTTGGATCGAGCGATTACAGAAAGCGAAAATAAAGGATTTATAAAAGTTTTAACTGAACCGGGTAAGGATAAAATTCTTGGTGTTACAATAGTTGGATACAATGCAGGAGAACTATTATCTGAATTTGTTTTAGCTATGAAGTACAAAATTGGTCTCAATAAGATTCTAGGTACTATTCATGCATATCCAACTATGGGCGAAGGTAATAAATATGTAGCCGGTAATTGGAAAAAAGCCAGAAAACCAGAAAAATTACTAAAAATTGTTGAAGAGTTTCACAAATGGAGAAGAAAATAATGAGACTAAAAAGTAAATTTATTTTATTAAACTTAATCGTATCACTTACTTTATCGGGATTAATCTTTCCTGTATTTTCATTTGATCATAATCATTCTAACTTTGATATTCTTTTAAAAAAGTATGTTAAGAATGGAATGGTTGATTATAAAGGAATAAAAACAGAAGAAGAAAAGTTAAATTTATATTTAAATGATTTAAGTTTGGTCTCCTTAAAAGAGTATTCATCCTTCTCGAAAGAGGAAAAACTATCCTTTTTAATAAATGCGTATAACGCTTTTACAATTAAACTTATTTTGGATAACTACCCCCTGACTAGTATTCGAAAAATTGGATTTTTACCGGGAGCGGCATGGAAAACTGATTTTTTTTCACTATTAGGTGAAAAAAGAAACTTAGACTGGATAGAACACTCAAAATTGAGAGTAGATTTTGAAGAACCAAAAATTCACTTTGCAATTGTCTGTGCAAGTATAGGATGTCCCCCTCTTGCTTCAACTGCTTATATTCCAAAAACCTTAAATTCTCAATTACAATCTTCCATGGAAATCTTTTTAGCCGATAAAAGTAAAAATAAGTACGACAGTTCTATCAATACTCTATTTATATCTAAAATATTTGATTGGTTTTCGGGGGATTTTACTAAAAATTCATCCCTTATTTCTTTTATTAAATCAGGGATGAAAATTGAAATTCCAGAAGATGCCAAAATAAAATATACAGATTACAATTGGAATCTCAATGAAAAGAAGTAGTTTTATTAACTTAGAGCAATATTTACATTTTATCTCCCATGTATAATTGCTTCCACCATTGATTTTTCCATATTTAATTTTTCTGCAATTGTATCCGTTGACCATGAATAATTTTCATAAAGATTTAATACAGTTGCTTTCTTTTTTTTACTCATTTCAATCATAGCTTCCCGCTCTCGGGGAGTTGTGGCTTTTGGAGGTGGTTGTATTACTGTAGGACGTTGAGGAGTTGGTGAAGTTCCAGTTCCCCTTGTTTCAATAAAACCTTCTATATTGTTAAGAAAATCACTTAATTTATGAAATTTATCATCTGCTTCGACCAATAATCCTTCTAAACCATCTCGCATTTCTTCTGAGTCTGCTTTTAGAGTTTCTATTCTCTTTTGCATGGTTGCTACCTGTTTGTGCTTCGTAGACAAGTCCATCATTAAATGTTCAACCTTATCAAACTTTGCCTCAACAGATTTTAAGTCCATACTTCTTGATTCAATTTCATTTGCCTTTTCAGCTATAGTGAATATATGATCTGATATCTCTACTTCTTTTGATTCAACTCTTTCAAGTTCACGTTCTAGCGATAGAAGTCTTTCTGAAATTTGATCTCCCATACGATTCGTGCTCTGGAGTGATTGGGAGATTTCATAAATCTTAGAAGAAGCCGCCTTGACTTCACTAATTTTTGATTCCAACTCATCCTGCATCCTTGTCATATCTACGAGCTTGTTATCTATGGAAGTAATTGTGCTAATTTTATCATGCAATTCTTCTGTTCTTTTGTTAATAAGATCACATACATTTGTAGCACGGTTTAGCTCATTTTCTATTTGCTCAATTCGTATTTTTTGAGTTTCAAGAAGTCTAATCTCTGTATCCATATCTTTTTTAGCTAATTTTAATTGGTCTAAGCCTCTAGAATATTCTTGGAGATTATGACCTTCTTCCCTAAGCTTATCCATTAATACATTTAGAGTTTGAACAGTTCCCTCGGATTCTCTCATAACCTTATCTGTATTACGAATTGTATCCGAGAATGATTCAATTTCTCTCATTTTTTCAGTTATTTTTTCCATCACATACTTCAACTTACTTTCTTCTCTTGAGAAATCTTCTAGTAAAGTTCCCTTGAGTCTCGTGACTTTATCCATTTCGCTTTCAATTGTAATGTGAATTTTAGATAATTCTTCTCTAGATTTTTGGAATTCTTCTCTATTGCTATCAATAAACTCTTTGTTTACCTTCTCCATATCTCTAAATGATCTTTGCATTTGAGAATTGAAATTAGCAATTTGTCTTTCGCTATCATCCTTTGAATTTTTTAGATTTGATTCCAAATTATTTTTAACTTCGGAAACATAGGTAGCTATTCTCTCTTCTAATTGGTCTAACTGAAGTTGTCCTTTGTCGAGTAATACAGTCAATTGTCTGGAAATTCTTTCATCAATTGTACTTTTTAATTTATCGATTTTCTCTTCTTGTTTTTCCAGAAGATTATTACCTGCTTTTTGAATGTCATCCAAAAGTTCTTCGGATTCATAACGTGTTTTTTCGAGTTTAGCTTGTAGATCACGATACAACCTTTCACCATAATCGCCCAGAAGGGATTCTTGCTTTTCGTATAGGTTTATCCCTGCTTTTTGCAGACGGGCAAGAATTATTTCTGCTTCATCCTGTGATTTTTTAAGTTTATTTTGTACTTCATCTGTCAATGAATCAATCTCGTTTCTAAGATTATCATCCGCTTTCTTGAGCATGAGATCCAATTGATTTTTACCGCTGTTGTACTCTGAACGTATCTCATCAGCAAGATCTTTTCCTTCTACGTGAATGTCTTTTAGTCTTGAAGTAAGAGAATCTACATCTTTGTTTGTTCTATTTTTAATTCTTTCTAGTTCTGAATTCCAACCTTCTGCCAAGAATTCTATTTTTTGATCAACTCTATTCTTCTCTCCATCAAGTTCGCTAGAAAGTCTATCCACTTCCTTTTCGACCTGGTGAATTATATCTTTGGAGGATTCCATCAGAGCATTTTTTAAGTCATAGAAATGGTCATCAACATTCTTAATTTTATCTGTTGTGTCTCGAGTTAACTCTTTTATTTTTAGATCAATAGAGGCGAGTTCATCTAAGAACTCACTTTTTTTTCTGCCGTGAAGACTTAGCATAGATTCTTCTAACTCTTCTCTTAAGGAATTGAATTTTTCTCTTGTGATACTTTCTGTATAATTTAAAGACTTACTCAAATCTGATTCAAAATTGTGTAAATTTTTCATAATTGATTCTTTAATTGAGTCAGCCTCGGAATAAAAAGTATTGGAGGTATTTTTGAATTCATTCTCAAAACGACTGATTTCTTTTTGTAAGTCACCCCTCTTCATTTCAGCGGTTTTGATGATTCTGTTTTCCGCATCGATAAATTTCTCATGAAAATTATTGATACTACTCAGTACCAACTCGGATTGTCTTCGAGCTTCAGTAAGAATTTCATCCCTTCTTGTCATAATTTCCAGGCTCATGCTCTCTACATCAGTTCGCATGAGATCAATTTCCATTTTCACTCCACTTAAGAAAGCTTCTTTGTTTTGAGATAATTGGTCAAATATAGACTCAAATTTTTCCTGGAATTTCTTTTCAAAGGATACAAGTCTTGCTTGGACGGATTCTCCAACAGTTTCTGCTTTTTCTTCTAATCTTGCATCTAATCTTTCTATTCTATCTGAGATCGAATCTGTGGTATCTTTGTATCTCGTTAATCTAACTTCTAAACTTTTTTCTCCATCTCTAACAAAATTTGTAAAGTCCTCAATTCGATTATTCGCAAGTTCAACTCTTTCCACTGTCTCTGTAATTATGGATTCCACTTCTTCGGAAAGTCTATGTTTATAATTATCTGCTAAATCTTTGAGGGTCTCATCTACTTTGTCTGACTTAACTTCAAGCAAGTTCTCCAACTCAACAATCTTAGATGCAAGGGATTCTAGAATATCTGTAGTACGTGTATTGATCTTTTCATTAAATCCATGAATTAATTCTTTGACTTGGTCTCTAATTTGATTATTTTCCGAGTCCATTTTCTTTAACTCTTCTCGATGGGAACGTATTATATCCATTCCTTCTTGAACATAACGGGATTCTTCCCGTATCTCAGAGGAAACTTTTACAACATCTTTCAATTCAGATAATACATTATCCAAATAGTCCTTATGTGCCTTTAGGTTTTCCAAGAGAAGAGTGGTCTCTGTTGCCTGTGCCTGCAGATCAGTGACCAGCTTTTTGGCTTGTTTGTTCGTCAACTCGAGGTCAATGGTTGCATCTTTTACAGCCTGAACCCCGGTCATTGCCGCTAAATCAAGGTCATCCTGTAATTTTTGTGAATATTTTTTGAGTTGACCCACACGAAATCCACTGCCATCTACTTTACGTAGAAACCATATGACAGATAAACTGGCTAGAAAAGGAAGAAAAAGTTCAATACCCATATTTTTAAGCGACCATTACTTTATTATGTCTCATTATTGCCCGATAACTAGATATTTATGAATAGGAAAAAAATTACAAGTATTTTTTATAGTTAGGAGCATGAAAAATTTAGATCCCTACACTCTCTTTCCTGGAATCTACGATCCAATCATGGAACACATCGATTTTCGTGCCTGGACTAACTTTATCTTAGCCTCAATTGAACCTCACTATCCCACCACCCTCTTAGATATAGGATGCGGAACCGGCTCTCTCATTAGGGAATTTCCCCAATTAACCCACAAAACAGGTTTTGACCGTTCCAGTAAAATGCTAGAGATTGCCAAATTTAGAAATCCAAATTGTGAATTTATCCTGGGAGATATGTGTAAAATCCAATTAAATAGAAATTATGACTTAATCGTTTGTACCCATGATACTTTAAATTACATAATTAATGTTTATGATCTAGAGTCCCACTTTTCCTCTGTACGCTCAGCTCTTGAAGATGATGGTTATTATTTTTTCGATATTTCGAGCGAATACAATTTAAAGAAAAATTTTCACAACCAAACCATAAGGGAAACCTACGGCGACACCTCCATTATTTGGGAAAATATATACAACGAATCCAAAAAAGAAATTATCTCAACTTTGACCTTCCAGGTGCACTCATTGAATGGTACTGAATATTTCCAGGAACTCCACATACAAAGATACTATTCAAACGAGGAAATTATCTGTATTGCCGAAGGTCAGGGTTTTGAAATTTTACGAATCGGCTCCGATTACAAAAAATGGAAACTCGACACAAATTGTTCATTGATTAACTTTTTGGCAGTGAAGAAATAATCTAAATTTACCTAACCCACTCTCCTATAAAATTCTTGACTTACTCTCTTTTATACCTTACTTTGAGGTATGAAAAATTTTTGGCATTTAAGTTCAAAAATACTTTTACTAGTTATCCTATTTATATTTTCCCAATGTGCCTTTACCAATGCAAGGAATAGACCCGTTACAACTTACTTAGATGAGGTTATAAATATTAAGCCCGAATCCACTGTAAAGAGGGTAATAGTAGCACCTATCGCCATACCCGTGGGACTTGTAACCCTAACTTCAGATATTGTAATCATTCATCCACTATCAAGTCTTTATCCTGCTAGTGAGGATGCTTATGAATACATATGGGTAAATCCAAGCGGAGGTCCTGTAGTTCAGGTATTCTTATTTATACCCAAATTAGTATTTACTCCACCATTTATACTATTAGACGCTCTTTTTCGATCTTTATTTGATGTTAGGCGCTAATCTTGAAAACACTATGTAGCATGCTAATTTTTATTTTTTTCCTTAACAATTGTGCGGGATTTAATAAAAGAAATACACCACTCATAGTGGCCGTAGAAGATAATTTAGTTCCTGAAAAACAACCCCAGAAAATTTTACTCGCTCCCATATATATCCCTATAGGAATTGCGGGGGGCATACTCGATATTTTCATCATCCATCCTGCAATACAAACTGTATCCGCTTATGTTGATACAAAAGATTTCCTCTGGGATATACGATTCAATGGCTACATGACCGAAATGGGGAGCCTTCCTATTAGAGCTGTTGCATCTCCTGTGGTGTTTACTATTGATTGGCTCATACGTAGTGCCTTTGACGTATCACCTTCTGTGGGACGAAAACCTCCGGAGGAAATATCCGAAGACCAAATGAATAATTTCATTACCAAGAAAGATAAAAATGAAATTATTCAATACCTAAACAATTCTTACTCCAAAGCTAAATTTCCCAAAGAAAAGGAAACTTTGACCCGACTTCTCACCGAGTTTTCATATGAAAAGGACAATGATGTTCACGTAACCACTGTCAATTTTGCTTGTGATAAAAATTTTTCTGAGTATGAAGATTTACTTTTATCAATCCAACCAAGCAACTATAGCCCTTCCCAGTTAGCCTGCTTTTATAGACGAAGATCCAAAAAAGCAAGTAAGGCAATTCTTGAGCAAATAAAAAAGACTGAACTATCAAATGATGTCTTTGCAAATTATATACAAACTCTTCTAAATATAGGAGAAAAGGATGATATTCAATCTATAAAATTGAAACTCAAAGAGAAGTAGATTTTATAGGGTGTTTCTGTAAAAAGTCTGTTTATGGAATTTTTTAGCCAAAAATCCTAGGCCTTTTTCCCCATGCCGGTAGAAAAAGATAGGAATTGTAATACTAGATTTTTTGTAGAACTATAAAACTATCTTTTTTAACCTATTGGTAAATAAAGATAGTTCTCAATTTTAGTTATTTATTTCTTAACCGAGGCTCTCTATTTCAGAGTTCACTTTTCCAATCGAACTTTTAGCATCTCCAAAAAGCATAAACGCATTTTCATAGCCAAAGAGTTCGTTTTCAATACCTGCATACCCAGCCGCCATACTTCGTTTGCTGATGATGACAGTTTTGGCTTTGTCAGCATTTAAGATAGGCATTCCATAGATTGGGCTATTCGGATTGTTACGTGCCGCTGGATTGACTATGTCATTGGCACCAATGATGAGAACAATATCCGTGTTGGGAAACTCAGAATTGATTTCATCCATTTCAATCAATTTGTCATACGGAACTTCCGCTTCCGCTAAAAGAACGTTCATGTGTCCCGGCATTCTACCAGCGACGGGGTGAATGGCAAATCTCACCAAAACACCTTTGGCTTCGAGTTTATTCATCAACTCCCGTACTACGTGTTGTGCTTGTGCTACAGCCATCCCATATCCAGGAATGATGATCACACTCGAAGCAGAGTCAAAGAGCATAGCTGTTTCTTCCACTCCAATTTCTCGAATGCTCATTTTTGGTGCAGAAGAGCCATCATCGGTTCCCGCTACCTGTCCAAATCCTCCAAGTAATACACTTACCAAGGAGCGATTCATGGCAACACACATGATTCTAGTTAAAATGATTCCCGAAGAACCTACCAATGCTCCCGAAATCACGAGAACCGGGTTATTCAAAACAAAACCCGTAGCACAACCCGCCATTCCCGAATAGGAATTGAGCAGGGAGATCACAACAGGCATATCTGCCCCACCAATTGGTATTACGGTTAATACTCCCAAAAGCAGTGAAACACCAATAAGAATGTATAGGAATACTGTATGCTCCATTGGGGCAACGACTACCATGAATCCGCTAAATATTGCAACGAATAGTAGTAGCAAATTCACAAAGTGCTGGCCCTTGTACATGATTGCCCTTCCATCAATTGTTCCGCTTAATTTCGCGTATGCTATATAGGAACCTGTAAAAGTGATGGCTCCTATGAGAATACTCACCACCACACTTGTCAGTATAATAGCGAGCCCTTCCTCTTTAAGAGTGTAATGGCTTTCAAAAAATCGATAATAAAAATCGGATACTGCAACAAAGAGAGATGCCAGACCCCCTACCCCATTGAAAATGGCGACCATTTCCGGCATCGATGTCATTGGGACACGAATTGATGCAAAGGTTCCAATAGCTGAGCCTATGAGAATCCCCACCATAATCTCAGTATAAGTCAAAACTTTACTATCTACT
>CANGZW010000025.1 GCA_947458405.1 Leptospiraceae bacterium | reverse complement strand
GTACGGTCATCGAGTATCCGCATCTTCTCGCGGATGTATCGAGATGCCGAAATACAGAATTTGTCTGTATACGTGGGGGTCTCGATACACTGGCAGATTTTTTGTTTACTAGGAATTTTTCCAATGATAGATAAGCCTTTATGTATTACGCCAGCACTCGACCACCGAACTTTTTTGTTTAGCTAAACATACTACGTATAAATCACTTTATTAACAGCATCTCTCTCAATCACCTCTATACAAAAAAGTACGGTCGTCGAGTGAATTTTGCATCCCCTTGCAAAATTTGTATCGAGACGCCAAACCAATGGGACAGACGGGGGAAGGTCAAGTGCAATGGGAAACACCCGGGGGGGACTAACGATGACAACGTACACCGTAGTCATAGATATTAAATATGACGTAGTAGGATTTACCATTGTAGACATTGAAAAAGTAGAGCCCCTCCGAGCCATACGGGGTAGAAGACCAGTAATCTTTGGTATCTTTTTGCCATGATTCTGTTTCTCCATTGTTATATGCGTCTTTTAATTCATCTTTTGACGGCAATCTCATACCAAGCATCCAGCACCTCATGTTTGCATATCCCCAACTTGTTTGCCCCATATAGGGACCCCAAGGTTTGAAAATCCCATAAAATTTGTTACCTATAAATAAGGAAAATATGATAACCAAAATCCTCCCGTATATTGGGAGTTTTATAAATTTCCCACTAATAAGATAGTATAATTTCGTTAAAAATGGGAACTCTTCCTTAATAATCGTCCCAAGATTCTGAGCGTTGTCCTTAATATTTTTGTCACTCACTTCCGAGTTTGGTTTCTGATTCTGTTTTTGTTCTACGGGAATCTCCGTAGTCTCCAATCCAAACGCATCCCGCATCTCCAGAGCGTTTCCAAATCGATCTTCTGCCTTCTTTTCACAGGCTTTTTTGATCACATATTCCAGATTGGGAGCAAACTTATGGTTGTTCAGTTTGTCGGTAATACCCGGAACTTCTTCCGTGGTGTGTTTTAAAATGAGCGATGGGAGTGAGCCCTGAAAGGGAGGTTCGCCCACAAGGAGTTCATAGAGGAGTATCCCTGTAGAATAGAGATCAGAGCGGCTATCGATGGACTTACCTTCCAATTGTTCAGGGCTCATGTAGGTCACTGTACCAATTGTCATACCCGTGCCCGTCTTGGGCTTGAGTGTGGAATCCTCCTCCACTCTAGCAATTCCAAAGTCTATGAGGATTGCTTCTCCTTTGTCTCCGATTAAAACATTGTCGGGCTTGATGTCTCTGTGGATGATGCCCTTTGCGTGTATCTCGGAGAGTGCCGAGAGAATGCCTTTGCAGAGTTCGATTGCCCGTTCGGGGGAGAGTTTCTTTTCTTTTTGTAAAAGATCTTCGAGGCTTCCCCCTTCTCTGTACGACATGATGTAATACGGTCTGCCCTCAAATTCTGCCACATCTTTGATTTCAATGATATTTGGATGACTCAGCTTGGCAATTGCCTGTGCTTCCTGTAAAAATCTTCTCTTGATATCCTCGCTTCTGCTCTGATCGGCACCTAAAAGTTTGATCACATCCTTTCGCTTAAGACCCTCATGCAGAGCCAAAAACACCCGACCAAATCCCCCTTCCCCCAGAGATTTCTGTACGACATACCGCCCCTTCAACGCCCTCTGCAAAAGATGAATGTCAGGATCACTCTCCACATTGAGCTCAAACGAAGCCCCACAATTCCCACAAAATTTAGTACCCGGAGGATTCTCATGACTACACTTTGTGCAGATCATCTTAACTCCTGAAACAAGCGGAGTACCACAATCCGCACAAAACTTCGTCCCTGCCAAATTCTTCAATCTACACTTGGGACATTCAACTGTTCTTACAATTTCTGTATGATCCATATTTGCTCTCGCTTTGGGTTTCTTTTGTTAATTTATGATGATAATTCTGAATATTTTAAATTTTAACATATTCAGCAATATTTTATCGAAATGGAAAGGAAAATATATGAAAAAAGTATGGGTTTTAGATTAATCGCTCTATATATTTACCTTTGGTCCATTTCAGTTCGTAAGGTAAGTATTTTAGATAACTACAAAGTAATACAACACCCCGGAGGATTCCCCTCGATACGGGACTTAAAGATGTCCCTACTCGGGGACCAGTTCCACGACCGTCCGGGTTTCTCTTCTTTTTTGGAACCTTTTTTCTTCTCTTTCCAAAAAGAGAAGAAAAAAGTAACAGAGAGATTTGAGATTAAAGAAGAATTGAAATTAAAAATGATATATAAACTTGAACAATAAAGTTCTAATCTCTATGAAATTAAAAAATAAGAATTAAAGTATAAAGAAATTTGAGATTAAAGAAAAATTTTAATTAAAAATTAATATAAATTTAAACAATATAGTTCTACTCTCTTAGTATCACTTCATATCACCCTATAGAGACCTTATTAGTTTTTATAAATTACCATTAGAGCACAAAGATCCATTTGATCGAATGTTGATCTGGCAATGTATTCAAAACAAAATTACTTTAATTAGCTCAGACTCCAAGTTAGAGTCCTATGAAAAATATGGTTTAAAGTTTATGAACTGAGATTAGTATCTCAGATCCTGTAAGATATAATTATTCAAATAATTAAATCCTCTCTTCTCTTTCTCTAAAGAATTAGATTCCATCTATCTGAAATTAACTTTTTCCATTTATTTTGTATCTCAGTGGGTAAAGGATACTCTGAGATAGATTCTAAAACAGTGGGAATTATTTTTTGAACTCTTGCCCAAAGTTTCATCCTTGTCTTTTCTGTAATACCTATATTTTCAGCAAATAAAAACCAATCTCTTTTATTAATATTTGCCTTTTTTCCATTTAGGGTAAGAGCTACTTCTTCTTTATCTTCTGGAAGTAGTAAATGAGTAGCCAATAGATCATAAAGAGGAGTAAGTCTGTAACCATCTATAGTGTAATACATTGAAAAGTTTTTTAAATGCATATCGGAATTTCCAATAAGCCATGAAAATAAATTGACTACAAAAAAATTATAAACATCTAATACAGAATAAATGGAAATAGATTTCAATCTTTTTCCAACAGATTCTAAAGATCCCTTGTATTTATCCTCGGTCAATCTTTCCATAATTTGACAAAAGTCTTCCATTGGAACTTTTTTCTTTGTATTTTGATCTCGATCGATTCTTCGAGTAATATATGCCAATTCGCCTGTTTGCATAGGAATAAGGGCAAAAGGTACAGTTTGTATTTCAAAATGTTTGGCTAAATGCATACTAGCATATTCTAACTCTGGCAAAAAAGGGAACTCTTCTGTGGGAAGTTTTAATATAAAACCACCCCCGAGACCGATCACTGTTAGACGTGATGAATTTTTTAAGCTATCATCAGTATATGCTATAGAAATTTTTTTTTGTACTCCCGGAATTGTTATCTTATGGCCTGTTAGAATTTGTGCATATTCTTCTAAAAGTTCTTGTTTTATATCTAGACTCGGAGGAGGATATGTATTAAAAAATTGCAAACTACATTTTTTGTGATACATTTCTTGAGATTCATTAATTAGTTTATTACATATATAACAAACTCTCATATTTATTCCTGCTCTATGACTGAGACAGCACCTATACAGTCATTACATACTTTGAGTAAAAGACTCATTCTATCTCTAGGATTAATTTTCCAATTTTTCGTGATATAGTTTAATAGCCAACCTTCGGGAATCAAACCATCAAAATAAGGAGGAATAGTTTTAGTGTAATATGGTTCTCTCTTTAGAGGATAATTTAATCCTAAAGGCATTGCATGAAGAGAATCTAAATAATTTTGGTCATACTGAAATACATATCCTTTATCTGATTCAAATAGCACACCTGCTAAATGCGTATGAAAATAGACCAACCCTTTTCTCATTTAATTTGATTTGCATCCATTTCTTTAGGAATCTGTACTACACCAACACAACATCCAAAAACAGATAAAACTTGATTAATCTTATCGAGACGTAGTGTAGCTTTATTTTGCTCTAAATCTCTAATAAAACGAATACCTACTCCGCTGATTTCGGAAAGTCTCTCCTGTGTGAGCCCTAAAGTCTTTCGTTTTAATTTTACAAATTCTGAAAGCATATATTAAAACTATACCCGTTTGGGATGAAAGCAAGCATTTTTCTAATATTTATACCCGTTCAGGATGAATTTTATGAATCCTTAACTCTGTGATGGTATAATTCCAGCTGTTACCCCTTCGATCTTTCTGGTAATTCCATTCCAAGAGATGAGAATTTAGAACCCTCATTCTACTGAGTATCTCCCTTAAGTCCCTTTTTCCCATCTCTTCTAAAGTCTCCGCTATGTGTTCGATATCTGCCAAATCCAAATGACCTTCCCGGAGTAATCTTGCATTTTCGATGAGCCAGAGATGCTCATCCTTTTCATAAAGTTTTTTAAGATCCAAGGTGGTTTGCATGTGTTCTATTGTGAGCGATAGAAAGATAAATATCAATAAGGAAAAATTCAGGCTTAGTATATCCAAAAATAGTTGGTGTACTTCGTAGCCCAAATGATTTTATTGTATTACCTAGACTCCTCCAATCATAACATGCTTGGTAACTAAATAGTCTGAAACAGCTTCAATGGAGAGATCTTTTCCAAATCCACTTTGTTTAAAGCCTCCGTGAGGTGCTTCGGAAGCAAGTGGCAAATGATCATTGATCCATACTGTCCCAAATTCTAACTTTCTAGAAACTTTCATAGCAAGCCCAATATCTTTTGTCCAAATAGAGGAAGCTAAACCATAGTTAACATCATTGGCAAGCGAGATGGCATCCTCCACACTGTCAAATGGTAATATTGTTATCACAGGTCCGAATATCTCATTTTGTACTACTTCTGATTTTTGATCGGCTGCGACAATTACAGTGGGAGAATAATAGTATCCTTTCTCAAAACCTTTAGGTGTATCACCACCAGTTAGTACCTTTGCACCGGATTTTATAGCCCTCTCCACAAATCCGGAAACTCTCTCTTTGTGAATCTTAGAGATCAGAGGTCCCATCTCGGTAGCATCCTCAAATGGATTACCATAGACAACCTTTTTCATTCCTTCTACCAAAGCTTCTGTTACAGCATTCAATTTCGATTTGTGTACATATAGTCGTGTTGCCGCAGTACAGTCCTGTCCTGTATTACAAATAGTTCCGAAGGTCGCTTTTGCAGCTAAAATATCAATATCAGCATCCTCAAATACCAAAAGGGGTGCCTTTCCTCCCAGTTCCAAATGAACTCTTTTGAGTGATCTTGAGGCTATTTCCATTATTTTTTTGCCAGTTTCGGTTGAGCCTGTAAGCGAAATCATTCTTACCAACGGATGTTCTACAAGCGCCTGCCCTGCATCATTAGAGCCTGTCACCACATTGAACACTCCATCTGGAATACCTGCCTCTTTAGAAATTTCTGCCATCATAAGTGCAGTGAGAGGGGTGGTGGGAGCTGGTTTCAGTATCACAGAACATCCTGCAGCAAGAGCGGGACCTATTTTCCAAATAGCCATGAGAAAAGGATAATTCCATGGGGCAATCTGTCCTACAACACCAACGGGTTCCCTTCGAAATAATGATGTATATCCACTTGCAAACTCTCCTGTCCTACTTCCATGTGTATCGCGAGCGGCAGATGCAAAAAACCTAAGATTATCAATACTGAAAGGGATATCCCCACCAAGACTTAAAGTTTTGTAAGGTTTTCCTGTATTGAGAGACTCTGCCTTTGCCAATTCTTCTTTATGTGCATCCAACAACTCAGCAAATTTCCAGAGTATGTTTGATCTCTCTCCTGGCGTGATACTTGACCAACGTCCATCATAAAAAGCCTTATTGGCAACCTCCACAGCATGTCCCACATCCTCCTGAGTAGCCTCACTCACAATTGCCACCTGTGATTCATCTGCAGGATTTTCGATTATTCTAGTCTTACCATGCTTTGGAGTTTTCCACTCCCCATCTATCCAAAGTTTATATTCTTTCATATTACCTCAGCGATTCAATACCTGTAATGTAGATTTTTGTAAAATTTCAATTCCCTCTTCAATTTCTCTTACATCAGCAGTGATGGGAACAAGAATTCGTAGTACGTTTCCATATACTCCACAACTCAAAATAATAAGACCATTTTCTAAACATTTCATGCTTATTTTTTTAGTAAGATCAGCATCTGGCTTGTGAGGATCTCCCTCTTTTACATACTCAACAGCCACCATTCCACCGAGTCCCCTTACTTCCCCTATTTCGGGAATTGACTCTGCCATTTTTTTTAATTCTTTTTGGAGCAAGTCTCCTAGCCTTATGGATTTTTCCAGAATTCTTTCTTCTTCAATAATCTCCATAACTGCAAGACTTGCAGCACAGGCTAAAGGATTTCCTGCATAGGTTCCTCCGAGCCCTCCAGGCTCCACCGAATCCATAATAGCTGCTTTTCCTATTACAGCACTGAGTGGCATACCCCCTGCAAGGGACTTTGCGGAAATAATTAGATCGGGTTGTACCTCACTGTGTTCAATCGCGAAGAGCTTACCCGTTCTAGCAAAACCTGATTGGACTTCATCGCTAATTAATAAAATACCATAATCATCACATAGTTTTCTTAGTTTCTTTAAAAATCCATAGGGAGCGATATAAAAACCGCCCTCACCCTGAACTGGCTCAATTGCAATCGCCGCAACCCTTTCTGGGTCAATATCTGATTTGAATAAACTTTGTAAGACATTGAGTGAGTCATCCTCTGTGATACCATGATAAGCTATAGGAAAAGGAATATGATATACATCTCCCGGAAAAGGACCAAACCCTTTCTTATAGGGAACAACTTTACCGGTCAAAGCAAGTGCCATCATTGTTCTCCCATGAAATCCACCCGTGAAGGAAATAAACCCTGTGCGTTTGGTGGCATACCTTGCGATTTTGACGGCATTCTCAAGAGCTTCTGCACCCGTTGAAAATAAGATGGACTTTTTATCTCCTGAAATTGGAGCTAACTGATTTAGTTTTTCTGTGACTGCTATATAGGGTTCATATCCCAATACCTGAAATGCAGTGTGAATATATTTTTTGGCCTGTTCTTCGATAGCTTTTATAACTTTAGGGTGACAGTGACCTGTATTTAAGACTCCAATACCTCCGGCAAAATCAATGTATCTCTTACCCTCTACATCATGTATTACGGCATTTTTTGCACTAGATGCAAAAATAGGAAATGCTGTTGAAATGCCCCTCGGAATATTTTTCTGTCTTCTTGTCAGGAGATCTGAATTTTTTCCTGATTCCATAGTTTCCCTCCGGGTTTCTTTTTAATAATTGTAAAAATTACGAAGTATTATATTGAGTCTATTCTTTTATGTAACCTGTAGGAAACCAACTACAATTATTAGCTTTAGCCTACAATAAATTCTAGATCACTTTATTTTTCTAAAAAATATAAAAAAAGAGTGATAAAAAAATTTACCCTCCAGTTTGTTTAAGATATTGATATCGTTAGTTACTGATATATTTAAAGAAAATTCAAATGGAGTTGGACATGAAAAATAAAATAAAGTTAGTTGGATTTTTGTTTCTTTTATTCCTATTTTTCGCAATAAACTGCGGAAAAAAAGAATCAAAGTTACTGCAAGTTGGACAGGGTGAGGGTGCTCTAAATATCATCGCTTGGCCTGGCTACATTGAACGTGGTGCTTCAGATAAAAGCTATGACTGGGTCACAAAATTTGAAGAATCCAGTGGTTGTAAAGTTTCCGTAAAAGAAGCCGCCACCTCTGATGAGATGGTAGCATTGATGAACCAAGAAGGGGGAGATTTTGATCTCGTAACTGCATCAGGAGATGCCAGCCTGCGTTTGGTGAGTGGTGGAAAGGTTCAAGAAGTCAATACAGATCTTATACCTTCCTGGAAACTTGTTGATGAGAGATTACAAAATGCGGCATGGCATACTGTGGATGGTAAACACTACGGAGTTCCTTACCAATGGGGTCCGAATGTATTGATGTACAATACAAAAGTATTCAAAGATGCTCCAACAAGCTGGGAAGTGGTTTTTGAAGAAATGAATCTCCCCGATGGAAAGCCGAACAAAGGTAGAGTCCAGGCATTTGATGGACCTATTTATATCGCTGATGGTGCCCTTTATCTAAAAATGAAAATGCCCGAACTCAAAATTGAAGATCCCTATGCTTTAGATGAAAACCAATATGCAAAAGTGATTGAACTTCTTAAAAAACAAAGAACTCTCGTTCCAAAATATTGGCATGATGCAACCGTTCATGTGGACGATTTCAAAAAAGAAGGTGTAGTAGCCTCCTCATCCTGGCCTTTCCAGGTTAACCTTTTAAAAGGGGAAAACCAACCCGTGGGATCCGTCTTCCCTAAAGAAGGGGCAACAGGATGGGCAGATACAACTATGCTTCACAAAAATTCAAAACACGTTAACTGTGCCTACAAATGGATGGAGCATTCTATTTCTAAAGATGTGCAGGGAAGTGTAGCTTCTTGGTTTGGATCCGTGCCTGTAACTCCCGAAACCTGTAAAGGTCACCCCCTTTTAGGAGAGGATGGTTGTAAAACAAATGGTTATGATAATTTCGATAAAATAAGTTTTTGGAAAACTCCGGTTGCAGAATGCGGAGGAGGAAGAAAATGTATTCCTTATAAGAAATGGTCTGAGGATTATATCTCCATAATTGGTTCAAAATAAGATAAGAAGTAATGGCCCGGAGTTTCACAAGACTCCGGGTGTTTATTTGTTTGTCCTTTTATCAGATATATTTTAGAAAAAATATTCTCCTAATTAATTTAGTGAGAGTATTTAATATAAGTAGATTTCTTAATAAGTAGAGTAGCGTTTTATTAAATAGTAGGAAGTAAGACTAAATTGTTTGACATCGAATTCCAAAATACAACCTGTAAATTTCAGAATTTTATAGCCCTTGATTCTATTTCTTTAGGAGTGAAAAGTGGAGAATTTTTTTCTCTCCTCGGACCGAGTGGTTCCGGAAAAACAACATCTCTTCGTTTAGTTGCAGGCTTTTTGCAACCCACCTCAGGAAAAATACTCATTGAAGGCAAAGAGAGTTCTGCAATTCCACCTTTTAAACGCAATGTAAACACAGTTTTTCAAGATTATGCTTTATTTCCCCATCTCTCCGTTTTTGAGAATATTGCATATGGACTAAAAATTAAAAAATATGATGCAGTCACTATTGAGAAAGAAGTTACCTCCATGTTAGAAATGGTGCAATTGCCTCACTTGAAGGATCGAAAACCATCCGAGCTCAGTGGTGGTCAAAAGCAAAGAATTGCCCTTGCTAGGGCCTTAGTAAATAAACCCCGCGTTCTTCTTTTAGATGAACCCCTAAGTGCTCTTGACTTAAAGCTCCGTCAAGAAATGCAAATTGAACTCAAAGAGATTCAAAGAAAAATCGGAATCACATTTATTTTTGTGACACATGATCAACAGGAAGCACTCTCAATGTCGAACAGAATAGCAATTTTCAATAAAGGGAAAATTGTTCAAATAGGTACTCCCGAAGAGGTGTATGGCGAGCCTACATCAGAATTTGTAGCAACATTCGTAGGTGAATCTAATATTTTTAAAAAAGATATGTGTGAGTCTCTTTTTGGAATTTCAAAATCATGTATGATACGACCTGAAAATTTATATTTTAAATCTGATTCTAATGAAAAATTTGATTTTGAAATAGAATTTAACTCAAAAGATTTTATTTATACAGGTATTACAATGAAGCATATTTTAACATATAATAACAAAGACTATCTAGCGTACTCCCAGAAAAAATTAGAAAAAAACTCAAAAGTAATACTCGGTATGTATCGCAAAGACTTAAAACCTTTGAACGATTAATTATATGTGGAAATTATATTATAATAAAAAATTAACCATATTCCTTTTGCTATTACCCCTACTACTTTGGTTAGGAATTGTATATCTGGGCTCTTTATTTACTCTTCTTCTGAATAGTTTTTTTAGAGTTGATGACTTTTCAGGGGTGATTGTTCGTGAAGTTAGCCTTAGTACTTTCAAAGACTTGTTCGGTCAAAGAACCAATCTTGATATTATTTTTAGAACCGTGGCAATGGCATCCTCAGTGACAATTACATGTATTTTAATAGCCTTTCCCATTGCGCTTTTTATGTACAATAATAAAAATCAATTTCTTAAACCTATCCTTTACTTAGGAATTATGTTACCCCTATGGTCTAGTTATCTTGTGAAAGTGTATGCCTGGAAACTAATATTAGCCAAACAGGGGATAGTCAATTATTTTGTTGAGTTAACAAGCACAGGTTTTATTTTAGATTCAATCCTTTCTATTCCTGTGATTGGTGGTACCTCTCTCTCTTTTTCCTATATAGGAATATTCTTAGTATTTGTATATATGTGGCTTCCATATATGATTATTCCAATATATGCAAGTCTCCAGAGGATCCCTATAAATTTAATTTTAGCATCTGAAGATTTAGGAGCAACTCCAAGTAAAACTTTTTCAAAGGTAATACTTCCTCTTGTAATTCCGGGGGTTGTGGCAGGTTCAATATTTACATTTAGTCTTACACTAGGCGACTACATTGTTCCGACAATCATTGGAAACTCTAGCTACTTCATTGGCATGGCAGTTTATACGCACCAAGGAACATCTGGCAACATACCTCTTGCCGCGGCATTCTCCATCATACCGATTATAATTATGATAATTTATTTGATACTTGCAAAGAAAATAGGAGCATTTGATGCTCTCTAAAATAAATTTTGGTAGAATTATTACAACAGCAATTACTATCTTATGTTATCTTTTTTTACATATTCCTATTGCTCTAATTATATTTTATTCTTTTTCTCTTGATGAAAAAACTTTAGAATTTCCACCTTCCGGTTATACTCTTAAGTGGTTCTATGTTGCTTATGGGAGAGAGGATATATGGAAAGCTTTGTACTTATCATTGAATGTTGCTTTTATTTCTACACTAATAGCAATTGTGTTGGGAACTCTCTCCGCTCTTGCAATCTATAGGCATGATTTCTTTGGAAAGGAAACAATTAGTTTTCTCGTCATACTTCCGATTGCATTACCGGGAATAGTGACAGGTATTTCAATGGGATCCGCTATCAGTCTTTTAGAGATTCCATTCAGTACAATCACAATTGTAATTGCTCATTCTACATTTTGTATTGTAACTGTCTATAATAATGCATTAGCACGTTTAAGACGAAATTCTTATTCATTAATAGAAGCTTCTTTGGATTTGGGAGCAAATCCTTTTCAGACATTTATTTATGTGATCTTACCAAATATTTCTACTGCCCTTCTCGCTGGAGCAATGCTCTCATTTGCTCTTTCATTTGATGAAGTAATCGTAACTACATTCACAGCAGGACAACAACAAACTATACCTATTTGGATGCTAAGTGAATTCACCCGTCCACGCCAGAGACCCGTAACAAACGTTGTAGCTGTCTTTGTAATACTTGCAACAACTCTTCCAATACTAATTGCATACTACCTTACAAAAGAAGAATCAGAACAGAATAGATAACTAATCACCATATCTATTCCAAATTTTTTTTGGATTATAAAATATTTCCTTATATAAAATTATTATAGCCAAACTAAATCGTAGCTGAGAAACTTATATCAAAAGGTAAAAAGAAATGAGTAACGATAACAAGAAAATTTTTGATGTAATCATTTGGGGAGCTACCGGTTTTACAGGTAAATTAGTGGCTCAATATTATGCAAATACTTATGGTTGCGATGGAGAATCCCTAAAGTGGGCAATGGCCGGCCGAAGTCTAGAAAAACTAAAAGAAGTTCAAAATTGGATTGCGCCTACAAGTCCTGAAATAAATAAAATCCCAATTTTAACAGCTAATATTGATGATTTGGATACTCTAAAAAGTATAACAAGTAAAACAAAAGTTTTGTGTACTACAGTTGGTCCCTATAATTTATATGGCAAAACAATTTTACAAGCCTGTCTGGATACTGAAACTAATTACTGCGATCTAACAGGTGAGCCGAATTTTATTCGCTACAGTATAGATAATTTTCACCAAAAAGTCTTATCTAAAAAATTACACTTTATTCATAGTTGCGGTTTTGATTCCATCCCATCCGATATGGGAACCTTATTTTTACAGACTCAATCAATGGAAAAATTAGGAGCCTATTGTAAAGAAGTACTATTTATAGCAGGCGACTCCAAAGGGAGTTTTAGTGGTGGAACTATTGCCAGTCTCTTAGGAGTAGTCGAGGAAGCCGTTTCCAATGAGGATACACGTAGATTTCTATCCGATCCCTACTCTCTTAATCCCGAGGGCTTTAGGGGACCCGATGAACCGGATCCGGTAAGTATAGAATTCATTCCAGCATTAAATACATGGACAGCTCCCTTTGTTATGGGTCCCGTCAATACACGTGTAGTACGAAGAACAAATGCTCTTTTGAATAATAAGTATAGCCCTGATTTTCGCTATCAGGAACGTATGGGTTTTGGAAATGGAATTGGGGGTTGGTTTTTAGCTCAATCGGTTCGGGCTACAATTGGAAGTATATTGGGATTGGGTGCGATACCTTTTACCAGAGATATTTTGAAAAAGTACGTACTACCAGCCGCAGGTGAGGGTCCTTCGGAAGAAGACAGAGAAAATGGCTATTTTAATATTTCCATCTTGGGATTCAAAGATAAAATTTCTGATAATGCTTCTATTCAAGTTGATGTGTATGGAAAAAGGGATCCCGGATATGGTGCAACTTGTCGTATGATAGGTGAATCTGCTGTATCCATAGCCAAAGGGGAAGTATCACAACTGTATGGTGTAGTTACTCCAGCTTCAGCCCTCGGTCTAGGATTCAAAAGTAGATTAGAAAAAGTAGGCATTACCTTTACTGTAAAATAATACTATATAATCTGTTACTATTTATTTTTTTAGTAACAGATTTGAGATAGGTATAATTTCCAGTCTAAATAATAAACTTTTTTGATTCCATAATCAAATGTTTCAAATATCCAAAGTTCAGTGTTCAAATTACCATGTGATACTATTTTGTAGGCTTCTTCAATTTCAGAAATTATCTCTTTAAAAAGTGGGTAATGCTTTTGTGAAAATGGATCTAAGTCCCTATCACAAAAACCATAGATAGCCCCAATCAAAGCTGAATTAATTCCATTTTTTAAATTGTTATCTATATTTTCTGGAATTAATTCTAAGACCTGCTTATATATTTCCTCTACTTTTTCTTTAGAAATTGTAGCCCTTAATTTTTCTCTTTCTTTGACCCTAAATTCATCCGACTTGGGCTCTGCCAAGAGAGCCACTAAGTCAGAGGGTTCTACTTCTGCCATTTTTTACTACTACTTCTTTTTTCCAATCCAATTGGCTATCACACTATATATCTCACTTTCAGCAGATTTGTGATAAAATAAATCAAAATGATCATAATCATGACCAAAATTAGAGGATGTACTTGCCTCGAGATACTTTAAAACAAACTCCTTACCCCATCCATTAAAGAAAGGCGCAAGCATTGACTCTTCTGGTGATACAGGATCCAATTTTCCATAGATCACTAAGACTTCTAAGTTTTGATTTGTAATACCTGAAAACTGAGTAGGATCTTTTTCTAATATAGGTATTATATTGGGATAAGTAATTGCACGACGGGGATGAGATTTTTCTATTGCTAGAGAAGTTACAAGTCGATTGCAAAAATTATCTTTTTCTGTGATTTTACATTTTATATTCTCTTCTTTTTTATAAATCTTCTCTATTTGGTTCAAAAGACTCCCACTGTATTTATAATCCAAACCTGTTCCCAGAAAAAATGCTTTTTGGATTTTAGGAGATACATTTGGGGAAGCTAAATAATAAGCAATCGCCTGTCCTCCTAGGGAAATTCCACCCAAAATAATTTTGTCATCTTTTATCTCTGCAATAATATCCTTTAATCCTTCCTGTCCTATTTTTTTAAGAGAAAAATTATCCAAATTTTCTGGTGATACAAGATAAACTGAATATCCTCTTTTATTTAGATAAGGAATTAATACCCCCCTACATTTGTCAGGGTAATTAATTTCATCATAAATAGTATAATTTGATAAATAGGTTTTATCAGAAGGAATCATGGGGAGATTTAATGAAGGGTGTAAATTTTCTTTTTTTACAAAGATAGGGTCAAATAGTAAGACAGCTCCCTTACTATCCTCTACCTCAAAACTTCTTAAAATTAAGCTCCCAATTTTTGTAGTTACCGATTTTCTCTTATTTTCCCAATCTTCTTCTTTTATAACTTGATAGGAGCTACAATTTACTAAATATATAACCAGTAATAATAAAAAAAATCTTCTTTTAATCTTAAAGTAAATCATTATTTAGTCCTTTCATTCATCCAAGAAACTATTCCTGGTATCACATCTTTTACTATTCCCTTTCCAGCGACCAAATCTACATGTCCGTAATCTTCTGAATGACCATCCGCCCTTGAGATCATCATGATTGTTTTATCTTTACTCCCGAGTTTTTCATATACATGGCGTATGATATAAGGGGAACCTAAATGATCTCTTCTACCTGCCACAAGTAGTACAGGCATTGTAATATTCGTGAGGTTGTCAGTATATTTTATATTTCCATCTTCACTTTCAAAATTCCATTTTCCCATACCATTGGCAAATTGCTTAAATACTTTCGGACTTTCGTTATTGGCTCCAAATCTGGTAAGTCTTCGAATTTGCTCTTTATCCATATTTTCAGGGTAGTAATACAAACTCATAGCATAATAATAATCAAATGGAGTCCAAGATGCAAACTCTGCAAGAGAGCCAACAGGAACAGTTGGTAACACCTTCAGAGAAGGTTCCAATGAACTAAGGAGGTTTAACTTTTTGGATTTAAAGGGAAATGAAAATGGGGAACCTATGGTTATCAAATTAGCTATCCTATTTTCTCCCATAGAACCCGCTCTGGCATAGATAACCATACCACCCATACTATGTCCTATCCAATTGACTTTTTCCGCTTTTGTTGTTGCCAATACATAGGTTATTGCGGCATCCACATCATATCGTGCATAGTCATCAAAACTATAATCATTATAAGTTTTTCCAAACCAATAGCCAGAAGTTGTCGAGGAATCCTCTTTCCCTTTCTCATTCAGACCATCTGATTTTCTACCACGGAGATCGAGGACATATACTTCATATCCTTCTTTGGTGAGTTGATAAACAATTGACTCTTCATCATTTTGTTTGAAATATTCTTTGGTACCCATTAAGCCATGGCAAAGAATGACTGGATTTTTCTTTTTAGGAGAGTTAGGGAAGGCTTCAAACTTTTCTATACCAATTTTCCAACCATCTTTGGTTTCTATAATTCTATTTTCCCCTTTAATCTTGATAGATGAGCAGGAGAAAAAAAGCATTAGCCCGAGTAATATAATATTGATTTTCTTCATTTTTACGTCCGCTTGAAAACTAGTAATTAGAAAACTAATTTTTTATAAGACTTGCAAGTATTTTTTAAATTTCAGAGTACAATTCCAAAAAATTTATTAAGATTCGTTCGAATTCCTCTTTGTGCTCGGTATATAGATAGGGGGTATGACCCGAATCTTTGCCTGTAAAAAAAACAGTGGGGGCGAGATTTTCTCTTTTTTCTTTCAATCGAAGAGACATATCATAAGGCACAAGTAAATCTTTATCTCCATGGGATAAATACATTGGAATATTTGTACTACATATATCCTTACCGGGAGTGACTTTTGAAACTAAGAATTTAGCTGTTATATAAATATATATTTTTGATATGTAAACAATTATTGGTCTAAATATTCTCGGGACTTTTACTTTTTTTAAATGGTAGTACATAAGCTCTTCTAAATCTGAAAAGGGACAAACAGCCACAATAAAATTGAGCTCTTTATCCAATACTGCATATTGCATTACAGTAGCTCCACCCATTGATTCTCCAAAGAGACCCCATATCTTTGTTTCGGGAAATATTGTTTTTGCAAATTCTTTTACTTTTTGAAGATCATATTTTTCATAATATCCAAAACTAGGATACGCCTTTCCGCTCTCTCCGGCTCCTCTGTGATCATATAAAATTATATTCCAATTTTCGGCAAAGAAAGGAGAGAGATACTTTGCCGAGCCCAACTTATTCCAAGAAATCCCATGACAAAAGATAACTGTCTTTTTGCCATTCCCTTTAAAATAAAATCCCGCCAGTTCGTACCCAAACTC
This sequence comes from Leptospiraceae bacterium, assembly GCA_947458405.1. Classification (GTDB taxonomy): domain Bacteria; phylum Spirochaetota; class Leptospiria; order Leptospirales; family Leptospiraceae; genus JACKPB01. The sequence goes on along the minus strand of CANGZW010000025.1, from coordinate 20,431 downwards.
TGACTTTAATCTAAAAGGAAATTTATCCCGTTTTACAAACTCCTCTGAAATTTCGCCATTGGCTAATTGCATTTGGAATGCTTCTTCAGGGGAAACCCTATGTGGATGCAGTAATCTCTGCCCCATGTATATTCCAAGACCGATAAGAATTGCAAATAAGCCTAAAATTAGCAAGAAAACTATCATGGTTTTTAGATTTTCCTTTTTTACTCATACCCTAACAAGCCAGTATTTTTCATGAATTGATTTCTATGTAAACTCTATTTAAGAATACTCTATACTTTATTTTCTATTCTCTAATAAAACTAGAGTCTCAAAATAGGGAGTTCGGGGGAAAAAATCATAAATATCAATTCCATTAATTTCGTATTTCTCCTTTAAATCCTTTAAATCTGGCAAAAGTGTCGTGTAATTACAACTCGAATAAATTATTTTTTTAGGAGTTGATTCCAATAAATATTTTTTCATTATTTTTCCGAGTCCAGCTCTCGGTGGATTTGCAATGCAAATAAAATCGTCTTTTTTATTACTATATAGAGTGTTCTGGTAAAGGTCTTTTTTTTCATAAGAAGTATTTTTCAAATTGTGTACTACAGAATTTTTCTTGCAGTATTCTATTGATTTAAGAGAAACTTCATACCCTTTTAAATTTTTATGTACAGCTGCTAAAAAGATACTTAAGGTTCCCGCTCCGCAGAATAGTTCAATTACATTTTCATTCTGTCCTGATAAATTAAGAATATCTTCAATCCATTCTTCAATTAAATATTGATTTATTTGAAAAAATCCATCTTCGGGAATTAATATTTCTTTATTTTTAATCATAAATTTAGATATTTCTTTTTTATACTTTTTAATTCCATTATTACTGTATCTCAGTTTTCCATCTTCTGGTATTGTATTATTTTTATTTAATATATAATTATTTAGTTCACTACTCAAAAGTAAACACCCCGCTTTAGGAAGAGGAACTATATCATTGGATTTAGGCTTATAGAATCCTTTTAAACTATTTTTAATTTTTAGCTGAACATTATTTCTATATCCATACTCATTGTTAAATTTTATAGAAATATTCTCTCTTTGAAATTTAGAATTTTTCAGTAATCCATGAAAAAATAGACCATCATAAAGTAAGTTAACTTTTAATTGTCTCTCCTCGGTATATTCAATATGCTGAAAAGTACATCCGCCACACTCTAAAAAAGCTGGACAGGGGGGTATTTTTCTGTTTTCGGAAGGGTGTACTACGGAAAGTGTTTTGCCTTTTAAATATTTGGAGTTTTCTTCATAAATTTCACAAATGACTTTCTCTCCGGGGATTGCCCCCAAGATAAAAATCGTTTTTCCATTTTCATATCCTATACAAAATCCATCGTTCACCCATTTTTCAGCTACTACTTCAATTCGCATTTAATACAGGTATCCCAGACCCGCAAAAAATAAAGTCTCCGATGGATACCCATTTTTATTTGATAATAGCGAGTAATCCAAAACTGAAAAATTAAACTGAAATCCTTTTTCATCGGGATTTGGAGAATACCCAAACCCAAATCCTAAACCCGTTCCTCTTCGATTTTTACCCGTCTCGTCATACTTACCACCCAATTCAATCCCCGTTCTAATCTTCCAAACAGATTCTTCCCTTATAGCAAGACTCATTCCAAAAGCCGCCTTAAGCTCTGCACCAAAACCTCTATCAAATTTAGGTTTATTTTCTTCATCGTTTAAAGTAAAAGATGATTTTTCATACAAAACTCTTTTTAATTCGGAATAAAATTGAAAGTTTTGAGATACATTATAAGATATTCCTAATATAACTGTGGGGGGTAATCTTTCTTTTAGGTAATCCCCATTTCGGTAAAGTTTATAATTATAATTTCCCCCGGGACTTTGAACTGAAAAGCCCATTGTAATTTTACCTATAACATATCCCAGAGACAAATATGGCGATACAGATAAATTAGACTGTTCCTGTCCCCTCAATCCCACTCCGGGCCCCAAACCTACAGAGACATAAATTGATTCATAGAATACCCTAGAATAAAATATATGTGTCTGTAAATATGTAAACCTAGAATCGGTCGGAAAAGAAGATTGGAATACAGTACGACCCCTTACTCCTATTCCAGATACCTCATTTAGAGGGAAGTATCCCCCAAAGTGGGAGGGTCTAAGGGAAGACGACTGAGTTCCCTGAAAAGGTACCACGCCTCCACCATCAATTACTTTTTCATTTTTACCCGCTAAAAATGCAGGATTAGAACTGAGGTTTAAAACTGTATCACGAATTCCCACTCCTTCGACTGCCATTCCGGCTCCAATGGTGTGAGTAGGTAATAAATCAAAAGAGGAGTATTGAGAATAGATAGAAATTGAGTGGAAAATAATAATTAGTATTACATAGTACATTTCTTAATTTTTTCCAGCTATAATTCTGTTATTTAGAATTTTCAGATTGAGGCTTTTCATCCTCTTCCGAAAAAAGAGGCTTATCCGCATCGGGATTTTTCTTTAAGTATTCTTCTACCATTTTTTGTTTTTTATCCAATCTCTCGAGATGGTCATCAATGATAAACTCAAAGTTTAATTTTCCTTGCTCAATTTCATATCTTTCTGACTCGAGTGTGCCCAAATTAATATCTTTTGGAATCTTACTAGCTTTCATAGCATTTTCTCGGGCGACCTTCCAATATGGAACAGCTTCTTTGTAGAATCCCCTTGCGACATTGAAAGATTTTTTCAAATCATGGGCAAAGTCTAAATTATGAAAATATACAAATCGTTTATCAAATAAGGAACCAATTCTCATATAGGCTCTCATTATTTGTAAATTGAGATGCATCGTAATAAGTAATCTATATTTGTAGTACGATTCTTCATCTTTTATTTCACAGAGGGCATTTTTGGGATGACGAAATCTACTTTGCAGACCAATTTTTAAAAAATAAATATCCTTTCGTAAATCATTTTCTCCATAATGAAGATTTAACCCATAAAGCTCATAATAATCTTCCAAAAACTTAGGTTGAAATTTATTTAATTTATAGGGAACCCACTCTGAAAATTTTGTTTTCAGTCCACTCTTGGATTCAGACTCCGAATCCATATCCAAATTCAATCTATAATCTGACTCAACTGGATAGGAGCCCAAAATTATTGGGAATAGAAGATGCAATAATAATATTAGTTTCATTTATCTTACCTTAAGAATCGGCTAAGTTTAGTTCTGTCTCAAGAAAAGCCCTTTTGTTTTCCCCTACCAATGGTAAGGATAAAAAGTTTTTATAGAATATCTTATGCAAAACATCTTTTTCCAAACCCGATTGGAGTAATTTTTCGACTGGATGGGAGTAATTGTATGGAATATTGGGAAAATCAGAGCCAAATAGAATTTTTTCAGGGTATTTTTTTAGAATCTCCAAACTGGAATCTGTATTCTCTCCCGTAGCAAAAAAATCCACAAAGACCATTGTGGTATCTAAATATAGATGAGGATATATTTCCAATTTCGAAGCATATTCTTCTATCTCGTGGGCTCCCATGTGAGCTACTATTGTATAGATCTCGGGAAATTTTTGAAGATACTTGGCAAAATAAGATATCCCCGTAAATTCTCCAGGCAAAGGGGCGGTACCTGTATGTATTACCAAGGGGATCTTTTTTTTCTCTAAATACTTGAAAACAGGACTGAGGACTTTTTCGTTTATATCAAACTTTCCCACTTCCAAATGCAATTTAAAACCCAGTATTCCATACTCTTCTACCGCTTTTTTAACGTAGTCCAGGACCTTAGGCTCTGGATAAAAGGTTCCAAAAGGAATCACACCTTCAAATTTATGATAATTTTGATAAACCCATAAATTTAAAGAATCTGCCATATCTTTTTTATGAGCATAGTTTAATGTAGTATATAATTTTACTTTATTTTTTTTTAATATTTCAACCCTTTCCAAATCGTTTTTTCGATAAGCAATCTCCCAATTCACTTTATCAAACCATTTCCAGATTAATTTCATAACCAATTCGGGAAAAAAATGAGTATGAATATCAGCAATAAAAGGAATAGAGAATTCTTCCAAAAGTGGTAAATGGGAGAAAGTATCCTTCAAAGGAGGTCTATTTTTATCATCCTTCCATGGAAATGGGGAAGATTTTTCTATATTCAAGGAGGCACAACAAGGAATCATAGTTTTATTATTTTTAGGAAGTCTAAATTGTCAAATCAAGTGAAATTAGAATTGATTTTATCTATTTTTCTTGTACAATAGGACTTGGTGAGGAATAGAATGAGTATAAATAGAAATTACTTAAAATTTTTAAACTGTCTTATATTAATTGTTCTCTTGAATTTAAGCTGTGCTACAATTAAAGAAATTATTGACTGTGAAAGGAACAGAGATAAGGACTATCCTTCTGCAGTATCAAATTGTACCCAAACACAAAAAGAGTTTAATAATAAAATTGATCCAGCAAGAGAAGTAAGAAAATAAAGCGCTCTGAATTGAGCTAGAGAAAGAACGCTTTATTTAAAATCTATTTGTCTAGCTTTTTAAAAGTTACCCGTCTATTTTTTGCCCTTCCCTCCTCCGCATTGTTATCTGCTACGGGTTGGGAATACCAGAGAGCTTTTGTTTCTACTCTTTTTTCATCTATACCTTTTGAAACCAGATATTCTTTAATAACATCCGCTCTCTTTTGACTTAACTTTACGTTAAAATCTTTACTATCAATATTATCTGTATGACCAGCAACCTCAATTCTATCTTTAATATTTGCCTGTAAATGCTTTATGATTTCAGCTAAAATTGGGATTTGGTCTGCCTTTATTTTAGACTCACTAAAGTCAAAAAGCACAATCTTATCGAAGACTCCAATTTTTGAAGATGACTTTTTAAGAATAATTTCAAATTCTTTTTTATCTCTTAGGGCTTTATCTTCTTTTTGTATTACCAATGTCTCCGTAGAATATCCGTTAGCGGAGCCTGTGAGTTCAAAGGCTCCATCAGGAATTTTTTCTAACACAAAAGAATCTTTTTCTTTTTGAAGTAACAATCCATCTTTCTGAGAGTCACTGAAAATTTTAACACTTCCCTCAAAAATAATTCTCTTTGAATCAAAATCTTTTAAGATAACTTTTGCTCCCATTGAAGATGTAGGTGCCGGATTTTCCTTAGCTGGCTCTTTTTTTGGTTCAGACTGCACTGTAACCGAATCCGATTTTTTTTCAGGAGTATTGATTACAGGCTCTACAATATCTGACTCTTCTTTAAGTGGCATTAGTATTACACGGACAAACTTAGACTTTCCATAACTAATATTTCCCGATAAATCCAGATTGAACTCATTGGGATTAAATCCTGGAGAGCTAACTTCAATCTTATATTTATAACCCGTTAGCAATTTAGTTTTAAAATTAAAAATTTCACCTTCTGCTTTTCTGGAAGTTATATCACCACCGATTCTTTTGGAGGTTAAAAGGCGAACCAAACCTTTTTCATTGTATATCTTAATGGAACTATCCAAACCAATCATAGTTCCCTCTGAGCCATCCACAACAAGTCCCGATAAGTCAAATGCATAGTTTTTTCGCATATCATCGGTTATGGGGGCACGATAAATATCAAACTGTCCTTCCCCTCCCGGTCGATTCGAACTGTAATACACCCAAATTCCATCATGGGATAGAGACAATCCCTCGTCATCGTATTTACTATTAAAGGGAGAGCTTAACTTTCTTATCTCTCTAATCTTAGGCATAGAGGGAGATTGGTTTTCCTTTTTAGATCTCTCTATGCCATCCTCTGCCGATAAAAGAGAATCATCCGCAAGGTCTGCACTGTAAAAACTAAATTTATAATTTTCATCTTTTCTATCAGAGCTAAAATAAATTGTAGTACCATCATAATGGTAGGAAGGCATGATTTCATTTGCAGAGCTATTTATTACGGGCCCTAAATTTACGGGCACTGACCATTTATTTTCTTTTTTATCGCGGTTTGAAACCCATAAATCAAAACCGCCATAACCTCCCGGTCGATTGGAACTAAATACAATCGTTTTTCCGTCGGGAGAAATTGTTGGCATCTTATCTTCAAAGTTAGAATTTATTTCAAGTATATGTGTGGGTTGCGACCATCTGTCTGTTGAAGGATTTTTTCCTGTTACATTTTGTGTATAATAAATATTCAGACCCTTTAATCCATCCCTACCATTCGAGTTTGATTTTTGAGATGTGAAATAAATTTCAGAAGGTCGTCCATCTCCATCAAATAAAATTGAGAATGGTCCTTCAAAATCAGGTGTGTTTAATTCTCTAAAATTTTGGGGTTCTCCCCATACAGGGACTCCCATTCGATTTCGAAAATTTTTATTTTCAGAAATCCAAATATCCATTCCACCCGATCCACCGGGTCTATTTGACTGAAAAACAATATATCTCGAATTAGGTGCAATTACTGGAGAATACTCAGAATTTTGAGTATTGAGGGGATATGGAAATTTTGCCTCTCCGGCAAAGTCCTGAGAATAAATAGAAAGGACGGTCAGTATATAATAAAACAAAATTAGCATTTACTATTCTCTTCGCTATATTTGAGGTTTTTTTCACTCTTTTTTTATTTTACAGGGCTATTTTTGAGTTTCTTTTTTCTTTAGAAATAAAGTTTTCTTTCTCCGAATGGCTACCGATAGGCAATTATAGCCCATGTATTCTGATAACAATATTCGAATTAGCCTTACAGGACAAAAAAAAGAGGAAGTACCTTCTAAGTTAGAAATTTTTTATTCAATCTTTGAAACTAAATCAAGAAAAAAAAATCTCCATAAGACCTTGTTATTAAAAAAATTACTCATTAAAGGTCTTCTTCATATAGTATGTTCATTGACATATATCCAAATTTTATTATTTATAATTATATTATTAAAATGTAATAATCCAACACAAAAGATTACCATCAATTCAAATAAAACCCCAGTGGTTTTCGTGCCGGGATATAAAGGTTCAAATTTAAAAGAAATCGATAAAAACAGCATTTCAAGAGTCTGGCTGAATCCATCACAAGCACTTGGATTTTCTACCCCTGATCTCAGATTAAAAAATAATGATACAATTTCAGAAGATGGAATACTAGAAAGTGTTACAATTCCACTTTTACTCTCAGTTAAAATATATGAACCATGGATCAATTTTATTAAAAATGATGATAATATTGATCCTTACTTTTTTTCTTACGATTGGAGAATTGATAATGGTGAGACAGCTTTAAAACTAGAAAAATATTTAATAGAAATTAAACAAAAAACCGGGAAAAATCCAGTAGTAATAGGACACAGTAATGGTGCATTACTCAGTTTATCTGTACTACATAAAAATCGTGATCTATTCTCAAAAGTAGTTTTTGCCGGTGCACCATTTTCCGGTGGAGTTGGTTTCTTAGAAGATCTTATGGAAGGGATTCCCACAGGTTTAAACAAAAGAATTGCTTCTCCATGCGTAGTTCAGACTTTTGAATCTGTATTTACCTTCTTCCCTAGAGAAGTAAGTTTTGATACAAGAGAAGTATTATTCGATGAAAATAGAAAACCAATTGAGACTAAATTTTATTCTGCCCTTTTTTGGAAGAATTATAATTTGGGACCCTATAAAATTGGATCTCCCTGTAGTAATGAGCCGACTGATGTATTACAAAAAAGATTAGATAAAGCCTTAAAGTTTAGAGAATCATTAGAAGCGAAAAAAGATTTTAAATACCCACCTGTACTCGTAATACGGGCAGAAAATAATGGAACCATCCGAAGAATTTTCGGAAAAGAGTTGAAAGAGGGTTGGAAATGGAAGGTTATAGAGGGAGAAAGGACTGCCGGAGATGGAAGGGTGACAATTGAAAATGCCCTACCTCCCCCCGGTATTCCTTTCTCTCTTTATATATCTAAAGCAGAACACTCCGAACTTTTAAACGACACTGAAACAGCTAGGGCTACAATAAATTTTATTAAGAATTAGCACTCGGTTCAGTATAGAATTCAAAGTATTTTTGTGTTACGGTATATCGACAATACTCTCTTACTCCATTTAAGGATTCATTTGCCCATGCACCATTGATGACTCCTCCGGTGACAGCTCCTAAACCAGGTAAGAATTGGGTAGCTTTTCGTTTAGATATTCCAATTCCTAAAGTTTTGAGTAATTGTCTTACAGTTAGTATTACAGAATTAGCCCCATATAAATTACCACTAGCTATAGATCCCCATGATGTTTTTTGAATGATAATATTTGAAATTGAAAATGTAGATGTTGCTTCTGTTTTTGATTCTATCGTTGAGGATGATCCTGCAGTAATAGCTTTAAGGATTTCAACTTGTGTAGCCTCGTTAGATACATCCAAGTGATATGTCACTGCAATTTTATTTGCAAATGCAATAATAGTTCCAAATGATACAGGAACTTCGGCTAATAGTGCATTAAATCCTAAAAACCCTCCAACTGCTCCCTCCGCAGAAAGTGCTGTAATACCTGCTTTGATGAGTGTATCTGAATCAGAATCTGCTTTTTTGTGCCACTCTACAAACTCATCCGGTGTAAATTTAGTAATATCCATTGGAGGTTCATGAGAATTTTGAATTGCCTCTGCGATATATTTATTAGAATTTTTTAATACATCCTCCAGTAAAGGTCCTATTTTTTCAATAAATGGTTGAATTACCATCTCAACAGGTTTTCCTACAAATCCTGATATCTTTTCAATAGTCCCTGGCTCCCTATTCTTCCATTCATCAAATTCTCTTTTTATTTTTTCATTATATGGTTCCATTTTCTCACTTCCGTACAAGTTTTTTTATTAAACGTATTTTCTCATAACCAACTTTTTCCCCAAAATCAATGAATTCTTTAGCACGAAAAAATTCAAACCAAGCTGAATTTGGTAAAATTGGGGAAATATACACATCACTACTTTGTGCAGAGTATTTACATAATCGATATTGTAAAGAGTAAAAACTATTTATAAAAATATCCATTATTGATTGGTCCAAATTATTAGATCGTACTACATCCTCAGGGGAAGGCATCGCATTGATGGCAATGATTCGATTTATTCCTTCAATAGTTAAAGAGGAGACCGGGAGAGGATTCACTATACCACCATCCACCAAAATCATATTGTCCATAGTTCTAATTGGATTAAAGAGACCCGGTATCGCAGTACTTGCCATTACCGCATCAACAACTCCTCCTGATTGTATGACAACTTCTTCTCTCGAGTTTATATTACAAGCGATAACCCTTAATGGAATATTCAAATCTTCAAATGTTTTTTTTCCAAGAAATTTTTCTAAAAACTTTCGAATATTATTACCGTTAATAAGTCCTTTTCTAGGCATAATAGAAAAATCTACTAGCTTTATAAGATTGTACATAGAATTTATTTCATTGCTTGACTTTTCTATTTCAGAAGCCGGAACTCCTGCACACCAAATTGCACCGATAAGAGAGCCAATACTTGTTCCCGAAACCATATCGATTTTTATTTTTTCTTTTTCAAGTACCTTAAGAACTCCAATTTGAGCCAATCCAAAAGCAGCTCCTCCCCCCAAAGCCAGACCAACTCTTACTTCGGCAACTTCCCTAGCAATTTTTTTGGCAAAATCATTAATCTCAGGCAGTCCCTTTGACCGTGAAAGTTTTATATATTTGAAAAAATTTGATTTTAATTTGTTAGATTTTAAAGAATATTTTTTTATAAATTCAGATTCAGTAATATTATCTGAATATGTAAGATAATGACAATAATCTGACTCAGAAAATATTTTTTCACTTAATTCTTTTTTATTAATAGGTGTATCTATAATTATAAAATGATAAGAAAAAATATATTTTTCAATAGTCTGTAAGGCGGTATTTATATCATCATAGGAAATATTTTTTATTTTAGAGCTTGCTCTTATAGGTATAGTATTTGTCTTACAAACTCTGATTACAATAACGGCCTTTTTTGATTCATTAATAATATTCTCTGCCAAATGAACTGCATATTTAGAACCAATATCTTCATTATCTGGAGAAAATACTGATATTATTGAGCTTTCTACAACTTTTCTTTCAGTATCTCCCTGTGTTATACGTAATCTCTTGGAAAGGATCCTTGTGATTATAATATTAAATGAACTTACCTTTTCCATAACGAAGTTCAAATTAGTTTCATTTAAAACTAACATTCTCACAGAACCCAAAGCCCTTGCACTGAATGAATGGGGTTTTTTCTCTAAAATAGATACGATTCCTAATGTATCACCCTTCCTCATTATATCCACAACTACTTCTGATCTACTATTATCATTGGAGGTGGGATAAAATATTTCAACACTCCCATTTATTATTATATAAAAATATTTTCCTGTATCGCCCTTTGAATACAATAAATCATGTCTTTTCAAATCTAAAATTTGACATCTTTCTGCTATAAGATTTTTATCATGATCCGAGAGGGAGTGGAATGCAAAAATTGAAGATAAAAGAAAAAATCTACCCTGTGTTTTAAATTCTGTCATACTTTCCTTTTTTATTCATAAATTAGTCTATTTTTCGATTTCGCAATTATTGTATACTAAATCATAATTTTTATCATTTTCCAAAAATGGTAGTCTAATTTTTTATCAATCTTTCTCGAACTAAATTTTCGATAAAAATATACAATTATGTTGATTTTTCGAGTTTTCTCTAACTTAAAAATTAAATATTTTCTAATATTTATAAACTCAAAACTACTAAAAAAATTGATTTGCCCCCATAATTGAGCATAATATAAAGGTATAGGAGAAAAAAATGACGCCCTTTATTTTCAAAAGTTTTCATTTCAATTCTCCAAATACTTAAATTACTATATTGATCCAAAATTCTTTCTATGAAATTGCAAAAGAAACTAATAATCCTTTTCATATTCATCACTTTATTCGTGATTTCATTGATACCTCAAAATTACCATATTCCACCTATATCAATGACCGTCTCTGTAGATCATACCCAAATTCTTGTAGATGTAAACTCTACCTATTATGATGAAGATACAGCAAAAGCCTTATTTCTTAAAATGGAAAAAAAGAGTGAAGATGTTTGTAATATACTTTATAAATATAAAAAATATGATCTGGGCTTATTAAGAAATTATATAAGAGAATTTTCTCTAAAAAAGAAAGAAGATGAGAAGTGGTATGACAGATTGATACCATCTCTCTATGCTGGTTGTTTTAATTTCTTTCAAATGAATGATATAAAAGTTAAAAAAACTTTTACGTATCTATCGTATAAAATTTCGGGACTCAAAGACTGTTACTCTGTTGGTTTTATGCAACCTTATATAATGCATAGTACTTTAGATTGTAGTACATTGACAATGTTAGATATGAATTGGAAAATTTTATTTGGTCATTTAGAAATGTACCAATTATTTAAGAATGAATCCATACGTGCAGGTGATGAGGGAAAAATTGATCCCGAAATTATATCTGCAATTCCAGTTTCCTGGACTGCTGTTTTTGGGCCTAAACCAAGGGCAAAAGAAAGAAATACTAATATAAGCTCTTTCTGTAGTCTTGGAGATTTAGAGGATTGCAATGATTCCTTGATAAATTATCAGTCTATGTTTCCTAACTTAAGTAGAATAGAACTCCAACTATCTACACTTACTCATTCAGATATTAGGGTAAAAACTGATAAAACTGTAGTTGTGTATCTCAGTAATGCAATAGATCCTGAGTATACGACATACAACCAATTTAAAATATTTCTTGATAGACTCTCCAATAATCTCTATGCAGATCAAAAAGCATATCTCATATACCAGGCAGGTGGTAGAAATCTCTCTGCAATATATCTATTAGAAAAGTTTTCAAATGATGAAGTATCACTAACAACTGTATGTCGTGATAAACTTGTATGGTCAGAAGAGTACAAACATAGGGGTAAACCTTTTAAGATTCATTTAGATAGATTCACAATATCTAAATCCTATAGTCCATGTTCAATAGTTAACGCCAACTAAACTTTTTAAATCCCACTATTCAATCACTTCGATTACTTTTTCCAAATCGGGATCGTGCATGGTTAGAATTTTTAAAGTTGGATTCATTTGGTATTCAATTATTTTTTTCATAAAAATAGAGTTATCTCTAGGGGAATATAATGCCTTTGAAAAAGTTCCTATTCCCTTTTTACACTCTTCCACAAAGTAACACTCATCTCCTGTAAATAAGTAATGTGACTTTTCAGTTTTTATTTCGATTGCCTGCGAACCGATCGTATGACCACCAGTAGGTATTAATTTTATCATTTCATAAAGAGTCGAAATACCTTCATATTGTACGACTAATTTATTTTTTTCCTTTTTCAAAAATAAATTTTTATTGATCTTGTAATAAGTACTTTTCTTAAATTGATTGTATTCTAAAGATTGAATATGAATTTTTGCATTTGGAAATTTTAATACCCCTTCTATATGATCAAAATCACTGTGTGTGATAAAAATATCTGTGATACTTTCAGGAGAAATGCCTTTTTTTTTAAGAAGTATCTCAGAGCTCTCATAGTTTTTTATCTTGAATTTTTGAACTTGATTTAAATCCACAGTGCCCGCATCTATCAAAATTCTATACTCTTCCTTTTCAAAGTAGTAAAAATACCAACCTAACTTTAAATATTTACTACTTAATCGATTAGTTAATGAAGACGGATATTGACTCTCCCCATATTTGACAAGGTAAAGTTTTTCTGCAAAACTACTTTGAATTGGATAAATTATGAAAATAAATAAAAATAATCTAAATTTCTTAGGCAAAACTCAACTCCGTCTTTAGGATTTTATCATAAGAACCATCTATTAAATATACAGCCCCAAAATAAAGAAATAGTCAAACTAAATTACTTGAATTTAGTTTTTAAAAATTCCTTCATTTTAATTAAAATTGATTACTATCTTTTTAATATGTAAAGTAGTAAAAATCGCTCTTGAATAAGAAAAATCGCATTCCGTATCGAGCAAATTATCAATAGTTTCGTACTACAATTAAAGTTTTATGTTGACAGGATATTATTGTATTACATAATCGACTTTATAGATATTTATACCAAATATTTTTGCTTATAAAGAGAGGAAATTTTATTTATATATTCAGAATCCACGAATTTATACGGTAGACTAGCTCGTCAATAGGCAATTATTCCATTTCCAATGGATAGACTGAATTCTTACAAAAATCAATATTATAAAAAAAAAATCTATTTTAAAATAAGCAAAGGATTGAATTAATCCATTATAGAAGGAACTATACTATATAGAGGTACCAAAATGGCAGAGAAAGTGGTCAATATGTACGATGACGAAAAGAGAAAAATATACACAAAGATAGTCTTAGCTGTTTTATTCATATTTTTCATTATATTTCTAAATCCTTGCATTCAAGTAGATGCAGGACATAAAGGTGTAGTACTAAATATGGGGGCTGTTTCGGAAACAATTTTAGATGAAGGGATTCATTTCCGAATTCCCATCATTCAAAAGATAAAGTTGGTAGATGTTCGAATATTAAAAAAAGAAACCAAAGCCGCCGCGGCATCCAAAGATTTGCAAAATATCTCTACATTGATTGCACTCAATTATCATTTAAAGCACGATAGAGTGAATGAATTGTACAAAACTGTCGGATTAGATTATGAAGACAAAGTAATTGATCCTGCCGTTCAGGAGATTGTAAAATCCGTTACTGCTAAATACACTGCCGCTGAACTAATCACTCTCCGGGAAGAAGTAAGCATTGGAATAAAAAATGGACTTGATTTGCGAATCCAAAAATATTTTATCATTATAGATGATTTTTCAATAAAAGATTTTGAATTTTCCCAGACTTTTGCACGTGCTATTGAATCCAAGCAGGAAGCAGAACAGTTGGCATTAAAAGCAGAGAGAGACCTTCAAAGAATCAAGATAGAAGCTGAGCAACAAATTGCAACCGCAAGAGCAGAGGCAGAAACTCTACGTTTAAAAAATGTTTCTGTGTCACCTCTTATGATTCAGTTAAATGCAATAGATAAATGGGATGGCAAATTACCCCAGTACATGATTGGAAATGGCACTCTTCCTTTCATAAATATTAGTCCAAAATAAATTTTCGAAAAGGTCAATTAAAATGGAATTAAACGAAGAGCAAATTCGGAAAATACAAAATGATATTCTAGATGGGTACGACGAAGAATGGGAGATGGAATATGAGGATAGAACAGCAGACTCTATAAATAAAATCTCTACTTTTTCCAAAGAAGAAAAAGACTCTAGAAAGAAATATTTTCAGGAGCTCTTTCGTCTTCAGGGTGAGCTTGTAAAATTACAGGATTGGATTGTTCATACTCGTAAAAAAGTAGTGATTCTCTTTGAAGGTAGAGATGCGGCAGGGAAAGGGGGAGCAATTAAACGTATCACACAGAGATTAAATCCCAGAGTATGCAGAGTCACAGCCCTCCCTGCTCCCAATGACAGAGAACGCACACAATGGTATTTTCAAAGATATGTACCACACCTTCCTGCCGCTGGAGAGATGGTACTATTTGATAGGAGTTGGTACAATCGGGCAGGTGTTGAAAGGGTAATGGGTTTTTGCAATGACGAGGAGTACGAAGAATTTTTTAGAACCGTACCCGAATTTGAAAAAATGCTGGTACGCTCAAAAATTCACCTTATAAAATACTGGTTTTCTATTACAGATGAAGAACAAGAAATGCGATTCATTGCGAGAATCAAAGATCCACTCAAACAATGGAAACTCAGTCCTATGGATTTAGAATCCAGAAAAAGATGGGAGGATTATACCAAAGCAAAAGAGATTATGATAAATAGAACTCATATTCCAGAAGCCCCTTGGTGGGTCGTAAAAGCTGTGGACAAAAAAAGAGCCCGACTCAATTGCATAGACCACCTTCTGAAACAATTCGATTATATGGAAGTAGAAAGACCACCTGTTTTATTACCTGAAAGGATACGCAACGAAACTTATACTCGAATACGTCCTCCCAAAGAATTGTATATTCCCGAAATTTACTAATGTATAAGGAGACATACATTTGAAAAAAATATTCATAAAGAGTTCAATCATTTTGATAATTTATTTTAGTATCACTTTCTTAAATCAAACAATATCAGCTGAAACATTCCGATTCCAAGAAGGCGATATCCTATTTCAAGAGAGTCGAAATTCAACTGCAAAAGCCGTAAAAATCGCCACCAACAGTAGATATACTAATCTGGGTATCATCCTTAAGTATAGGGGAAAATTTGTAGTACTTGAATCCAATGGAAATGTTCGTAAGACAGATTTAAATAAATTTATCAAACGGGGTGTAAATAGCTGGTACTTAGTTAAAAGATTTAAGAACTATAAAGATATAATGACTGAGGAAAATTTAGGAAAGCTACGCGAAAATTCCAACTCATTTATGGGGAGGCCTTATGATTTGTACTACGGATGGGGGGATGAAAAATTATATTCAGCCGAACTCATCTGGAAATTCTTAAAAGATACCCTAGGGATTGAAATTGCACCTCTCAAAAAAATGAAAGACTTTGACCTAAGCAATCCTTATGTAAAACTCATCCTTTCTCAAAAATTTGGCAAGGAAATCCCCCTCGAAGAAACCGTCATTTCTCCCAAAGATATTTTGGAATCTGAAATGTTAGAAACCGTTTTCCCTCGAGGTGATATGCAGGAATCTATGGGAGAGAGTGCACCCGAAAATTCTAATACAGAGGAACCTGTTCCATAATTTTAGTTAGGTACAAAAAAATCTCGTGACTTGTTTTCAAAACTTGGATTTCCTGATTGAGAGGTAAATTGATGAAGGCTTATATTGTAGAGAAATGGTGCGAACCGGAAGAAATGGTTTATTCCGATATTCCCGAACCCGTTCCCGGTGAGGACGAAATTCTAATTGATGTAAAATCTGCCGGAGTCAACTTTCCCGACATCCTAATCATCCAAGGCAAATACCAAGCTAGACCCAAACGCCCTTTTACCCCAGGAACTGAAGTTGCAGGGGTTATTCAAGCGATGGGGAAAAATGTCAAGGGATTTGCAATTGGTGATCGCGTGTCTGCTATCACTTGGATTGGTGGATATGCCGAGAAAGTTTGTGTGAACCCCCTCTATACCTTTCCCATTCCTCCCAAAATGAGCTTTGAGGAAGCAGCAGGCTTTCATGTAATTTATCAGTCGTCTTATTTTGGTATAGTTGAGCGTGCCCATCTCCGGCCAACAGAGACTCTCCTCGTGCATGCGGGAGCTGGTGGGATAGGTACTTCCTCCATTCAGATCGGAAAAGCGATTGGAGCCAAGGTTTATGCCACCGCCGGTAGTGAAGAAAAATTAGAAATCACCAAAAGATGCGGTGCCGATCTCTCTCTAAATTACACTGACACCCTCTGGTCCAAAAAAATCAGAAAAGAACATGGTGGTGCAGACGTTGTAATAGACCCCGTTGGTGGAGAAATTCTCGAAAAGTCAATTCTTTGCACAAACTTTGAGGGTAGAATTGTAATTGTGGGATTTACATCCGGGAAGATTGCACAAGTAGCATCCAATCTTTTGCTCTTAAATAACATAGGTCTTTTGGGTCTATTTTGGAATCTTTATGTTCAAAATCACCCTGCTAAAATTCATGAAGCTGTCAAGCAACTCAATGAGTGGTACAATCAGGGAAAACTCTCCCCTGTGATTTATAAAACGTATGACTTAAAAGATGCACCTACTGCACTACGGGATGTCACCTCACGTAAAAGTTATGGCAAGGCCATTTTAAAAATAGCATGAAAAAAGAAATCAAGAAACAACACTTCCAGAAAGAAGTCGAAAAAGAAATGGAGATCTTCGAAGATCTACTCAAAAAAGATGGGCTTAAAGTAACTGCCCAAAGACTTCTCGTAGCTGAAAAAATATTTTCTCTCCACAGTCATTTTACCGCTGAAAGTCTGAGTGATATGTTTAAAGACAAACGAGACGAAATTTCAAAAGCCACGATCTATCGTATTCTCAGTATCATGGTAAAAGCTAATCTACTCATCGAAAATGATTTTGGGAAGGATTATAAATACTACGAACATATCATCGGTCATGAACATCACGATCATATCATCTGCATGGATTGTAATCGAATCGTAGAATTTTTTGAACCGAAAATCGAAGAATTACAAGAAAAAATCGCTGAATCTAATAATTTTACCATAAAGGGACACAGTCTCAATATTTACGCGAATTGCAAAAAAGGAAGTTCTTGTGAGCATCTAAATTCCAATTACAAATGAATCCTATTTTCAAAGAGATAGTCAAAGATTCCTCTTCAAATGCACGCTTGGGGGAACTCACCTTTAGCTCAGTAAAAGTGCAAACTCCCGTATTTATGCCCGTTGGAACACGCGGTACAATTAAATCTCTTTCTTCCGATGATATTGATGATCTTAATCTAGATCTTATTTTGGCGAATACGTATCACTTGTATCTCAGACCCGGCACTGAAATTTTGGATAAGTTTGGTGGACTAAAAAACTTCATGTCGTACAAAAGAGCCCTTCTTACAGACAGTGGAGGCTTTCAAGTTTTCAGTCTGGGTGATCTCTTCAAATTCAATAAAGATGGAGTAAAGTTCAAATCACATATCGATGGTTCGTATCACGAATTTACACCCGCAAAAGTGATCGATATTCAAAGATCCATTGGGTCCGATATAATGATGGTCTTAGATGATTGTGCTCCCTACGGCTCCGATAGAAAAAGATTGGAGCTTGGTCTTGAAAGAACACATCTTTGGGCAGAAAATTCTATTTTACATTGGCATAAAAATCAGAACTCACAAAATCTATTTGGCATTGCACAGGGGGGAACAGACAAAGAACTACGAATACAATCCCTGCAATATATTAACAGCCTCCCCTTTTCAGGTATTGCAATTGGTGGGTTATCGGTTGGAGAGACGAGAGAAGAGTTTTTAGAAATCCTTACAACTCTCTCCCCTTATTTTGATTCCAACAGACCACGATATTTGATGGGAGTGGGGACTGTGAATGACATCTTAGATGGTGTTATGAATGGTATAGACATGTTTGATTGCGTTCTACCCACGAGAAATGCCCGAAATGGACAGGTATTTACTTCCTTCGGCAAGGTAAATCTCCGAAATGAGGCTCATAGAGAGAAGGAAGAACCCATAGATCCCACCTGTAACTGTAAAGTTTGTAAAAGATATAGTTTGGGATATATCAGGTATCTTCATAAAGTAAAAGAGCTGCTAGCTTTTCAGCTCAGTACCTATCATAATTTATATTTTATGCAGGGATTCATGAAATCCATACAGGACTCTATTAAAAATGGAACTTTTGCAGAAAATTATAAAAATTGGAAAAAATTATACTCTGTATAGAAATTTAGTGTTGACTAAAAATCGTTAAATGGATACATACATAACTACTATAAACATCCAACCATAGCCAAGGAGCGGAACATAAAGAATGGAAATCAATAGAAGAGAGAACAACAATATCATCCTTCTCGACATCAATGGTGAGATTGATCTTTACAACGCCCCGGAAATCAAAGATGTCATTGCGAAGTTGATTGATGAAAAGAGATACCAAATCGTTATCAATCTTGAAAAGGTTTCCTACATAGATTCTTCCGGTATCGGTGCTCTAATTTCAAGTCTGTCAAATTTAAAAAAATACCAGGGTGGCTTAAAAATTATCAACGTAGCAGGCTCTGTTAGAAAAGTTTTTGAATTAACAAAATTAACTTCCTTTTTTGAAATCTTTGATGCAGAGGCAGATGCAGTAGCGGCATTTAAATAAGGTTCAAACCTTATTTAAAGCCTCTTTTTACTCTTTTTGTTTTATACACTATCTTGTTTATAAAACGAAATAAGCCAACTAACAAACGACCCCTTCGGGGGTTCTTTTTTGTTCTTATTAGATATGTCATTTCCTTTCAAAGTAAACTTTTAGTTAACTATAAGTTATTAATTAAAATCTTTTTTTTATTCTTAATTTCTTCTCTATTTTCTCAAGAGATTCCCTTTGAAAGTTTAATGAAAATATACAAACTCTCTATATTTTTAGAGGCAGAAAAGTATTCTCCCAAAGAATTTGAACAAGGTAAAACTTATTTTTCTAAATTTGAAGATCTGAAGACTCTTCCTCCTACCGAGGAAGCTGCAAATGAATACAAATTAGCAATCTCCCTCTTAAAAAAGGCAGCCTTAAACTCGATTTCCCCTAAACTCACAAAAGAACGGGAAATAGTATTATCCTCAATGGAAGTAGCAGAGGATAGCTTCGCAGAATCTCTCTCTGTAGAATATTTCACCCACGCAAATGACCTCTACTCGGAAGGAGATTTATTAATCGCGGGAATGAACCAGAGACTCAAAGAAGCATGGGAAGAAGAGAATCCACAAAAGCAAATTAATTTAATAGATACAATCCTCGAAGATAGTGAAAATTGCCTAAAAAAATGGGAAGAATCCATCCAGGAGAGCTCAAAAGCTACCTCTCTATCCCTTGCCCAAGCAGATGCTTTAAAATCCGCTCAATCCGATTTAGAGGAAACAATAGCCCTCCTCAGGAAATATCGTTCCTCCGAAAAAAATGACTCCGTAGAGCTTACCCTTCTAGAGAAAGACATCAAAGAAGGGATGGATACTTTTTCAACAGGAAAGGTCAAAAAAGCATTCTATAAACTAGAGGATTGTCGTAAAAAGTTAGATGATTTAGTCCATGAAGACTTTAAAGTTTACTCCAGAAAAAAAATTGAGGATGCAAAAAAGAAATTAAACATTGCTGAAGAATCCCTCAATAGAGAACGGAATCGATTCCTAGAAGATCCCGATATTCTAGCACAACTAGAAGACAATTTACGGGCGGCAAGTGAAACAATTCACATCTCCGAAACCCTATTTCAGGAAGATAAATTTTTAGATTCGATAGCTAAAAGCGAAGAGTCCCTCTTTTTAACAGAAAGATTCGGAGAAGACATTTCTCATGCGAGCATTCCCGAAAAAAAACTTTACGATGAGGATATGGAAGAAAATCCACCTGCGAAACCAAAAGAGCCCAGACATTTTTCCGGTAAAAAGATTCCCGGAACACATACTGTAAAAAAAGGGGACTCTTTGGTAAAAATTTCTGCTTTTTACTATATAAAAGGAAACAACTGGAAAGAAATTTACAAGATCAATCGAAAAAAAATAAAAAATCCAAAGCTAATCTTCTCAGGACAGAAAATCTCCCTCCCACAAAAATAAATAGATTTTCACGAATTTTGACATTTTGATTTGTATATAATTCTATTAAAGATAGACTGTCAGTTGAGATGCAAAGATACTATACAACTCCCGTTAATAGACTCT
>CANGZW010000024.1 GCA_947458405.1 Leptospiraceae bacterium | reverse complement strand
TTACTATCATAAGTTCAGGTGTAGTTATCGCAGGATTTATTACACTTGTTGGTATCCTATTTTCTAAAGAGCTAATCTCTCTTATCTCGAATGATCCAATCATAATTGTGGGGGCAGAAAATTATTTATACATTAGATTTTTAGGGACAATTTTTTACTTACTATTATATGTATTACGTGGATATTTTGATGGTCTTGGATTGACATACATAGGAATGATCTCCGCATTTACTACAATGATTTCTAATATATTTTTTAATTGGATACTCATTTATGGAAATTTAGGCAGTAAGGCGTATGGTATTGAAGGGGCGGCAATTGCATCTTCAGTCGCTGGATTTTTTGGTTTTTCCATATTTTTATTTTTTTTGTTTAATAAGCAAATTAAATCATATATAAGACAATCTGGATTTTCAGTTGATCTAGGAGTTTTAAAGAATACTTTTTCCATTGGATTTCCTTCTGCTTTAGATGGATCAATGACGAATATTGCTTTTTTGTTATTTAATAAAATTGCCGCTCTAATTAGTATAACAAGTGTTGCAGGAAGTCAGGTAATATTTTCAATCCTGAGTATTTCTTTTATGCCCGGAATGGCATTTGGGATTGCCGCAACCACAATTTTGGGTAAGGGAATGGGAGAGAAAAAATTTAAACTCGCAGAGTTGGGGACTTACAAATCTGCAAAATATTCATCCTTTATAATGGGAATTTTAGGTTTTATTTTTATTGTATTTGGAAAAAATATAGTTCTTCTTTTTGGGGAAAATCCCTCTCTCGTAGAAGAGGCGTATCCTGCTCTAGTTGCCGTATCTTTAGTTCAGATTGGTGATGCCTATCATATGGTTTTGGGGTCAGCTTTGAGGAGTGCGGGCTATATTATTTGGGTTCCTTTGGTCTACTTTTTTGTTTCCTATTTTATAATGCTTCCATTAGCCTATTTTTTAGGCATAAAATTAGGATTCGGAACTACAGGAATTTGGTCATCTATTTCCTTCTGGTTGATTTGTTTGTTCGGAATTTTTTTATGGAAATTCAGACAGGGAAAATGGAAAGAAAAGCAATTTTAGTAAATAAATATATTTCGGGTGGGTTTTAGTTTTGAAGAAAGCATTAATAACAGGTATTACAGGGCAGGATGGTTCTTATTTAACTGAGTTTTTATTGGAAAAAGGATATGAAGTTTTCGGAATTGTAAGAAGAGCAAGTATGTTTAATAGACATAGACTTGAGCATTTGCATAACAATAAAAACTTAAAATTACTTTATGGGGATCTCACGGATTCGAGTAATCTAAATCGAATTTTGGAAAAAGTCGAGCCTGATGAAATATACAATTTGGCGGCACAATCACATGTAGGAGTATCTTTTGAAGTTCCAGAGTACACTGCCGAGGTAGATGCTGTGGGAACGCTTCGATTTTTGGATGCAATCAAGGACAGCCACTTAAATACCAAATTTTACCAGGCATCTACTTCTGAACTCTATGGAAAAGTACAGGAAGTTCCTCAAACAGAAAAAACTCCGTTTTACCCCCGTTCTCCTTATGCTGTCGCTAAGCTATATGCTTATTGGATTGTTGTGAATTATAGAGAAGCTTTTAATATTCATGCATCGAATGGGATACTCTTTAATCATGAATCTCCCCGTAGAGGAGAAAATTTTGTAACACGTAAGATAACTCTCGGAGTAGCTAAAATAAAAGCTGGAAAAGAAGACACAATTTCTCTTGGTAATTTAGATTCTAAGAGAGATTGGGGGTATGCTCCGGATTATGTAAGGATGATGTGGATGATGTTGCAACAAGATAATCCTGATGATTATGTAGTCGCAACCAATGAAATGCATACCGTACGGGAGTTTGTGGAAAAATCTTTTTTAGTCTCGGGTGTGGATGTAGTGTGGGAAGGAAGTGGAGATAAAGAAATTGGAAGGGATAAGAGGTCAGGAAAAATGATAGTCGCAGTAGATCCAAAATTCTACAGACCCACAGAAGTAGAGCAATTACTCGGAAATCCACTAAAAGCTAAACAAAAACTTGGTTGGGAGCCAAAGGTGAAATTTGAGGAGCTTGTTGAAATTATGACCAAGGCAGATTTGGAATTATTTGGAGTTAAATGAATTTTCTATTGATTGAAAAAACGGGACTTATGCTCACATGAAAAAAAAGCCTTTGAGAATTTTTTCTGATTCCGTAATACATTATTTTACGAACTTCAATATTCCACTCCCAAAAATTAAAAATACAAAAAAAAAGGATAAATTCGAGCTTTATGAACTATCCTGTTTGATAAAATTTACGGGATCCAAGGGTGGATTTTGTGTGGTTACATCTTCCCGTGAATTTTTAGTTCAATTGATAAATTTGATTCTCCATCAAAAGGATTTTGAAGAAGATACCTTACAGGAAGCTCTAGCAGAATTTTCCAATATTATAACAGGGAATGCTGGTAGAGAGTTACATCCTGATTATGATATTTTACCCCCAATTAATAACATAGATAAAATAAAAGAATATCTACAAGTTAACAAACCAACAGGAATGTTTATAGTAGAATATAATTCATCAAAATGTAAAATATTTCTAGGATTGGAATAATAAAGGTCTATTATGCACTTTGAATTAAATAACTCAAATTCAAATAACAACAATGCCGAGCCAACAAAAGAAGAAAAATTGGCAGATGAATTTAGTGTAATACAGGCAAAAAAAAATAATGCAATGGGAGTATTGATGGCGGGAATCGCTCATGAAATCAATACTCCGCTCTCAGCTATAAAAGCATCCTCAGAAAATATTTCTTTAAGTTTAAAAGACTTTATAGAAAAAATTTCAAATGAGAACTCTATGATTAGAAATGAGGAATGGCAATTAATTACAAAAATCCTTTCAGATTTAGAGAATCCAAAAGAAACACTATCTACGAGGGAAGTTCGTGCAAAAAAAAAGGAGTTAGCTAAATATTTTTCAGACAAAGGTATATCTGAGGCTGAAGAAATAGCTGAGATTTTTACGGGTTTGGGAATTTTTCAGGATTTAATTCAGTATGAAAGTCTTATTTTTAATAAAAATTTTAGAAATATTTTAGATATAATTAAAATATTACATGGAATTAGGCTAAAATCATCTACAATTGAATACTCATCCGGAAGAATATCTAAAATTGTCAAATCATTAAAATCCTTTACTCAATATGACCAATCAGGTAAAATGACCTTAATTGATATAAGCGAAGGTGTCGAAACTGTTTTAACCATCTATCACAATTTTTTAAAACAGGGAATAGAAGTTATTACCAATTATGAGCCAATTCCCGGTATTTATTGTTATTCAGATGAATTAATCCAGGTTTGGATTCATTTAATATATAATTCTATTCAGGCTATGAATGGGAAGGGAGTCTTAAAAATAGATATCTTTTCTTTGAATGAGGATGTTTGTGTTTCCGTTGAAGATAATGGTCCAGGGATTTCGGAAGATTCTCTCAGTAAAATTTTTGACCCTTTTTATGCAAACAATCCAAAGGGAAGTGGCCTGGGTTTATATGTTACAAAAAAGATTTTACAAAAGCACAATGCTGTTTTGGAATTAGATACAGAGCCTGGCAAAACTAGGTTTCTTGTCAAAATTCCAGTACTAAAAAGTATATAGGGATACATTATGAAAGATAAAGCAATACTCTGTGTTGATGATGAAAAGGTAGTATTAGATAGCTTAAGAGACCAGTTAAGGGCACATTTTAAGGATACAGTTATTCTAGAATTTGCTGAAAGTTCTGATGAAGCTCTCGAAATTATAGAAGAATTAAATGAGGATGAGATTAAAATATTGCTAATTATCAGTGATTGGTTAATGCCAGGAATGAAAGGCGATGAGTTTTTAAGTAGAATTCACAAGAGGTTTCCAAAAATAACAAAAGTTTTATTAACAGGGCAGGCTGATCCAGCGGCTATTGAAAAAGCTAAATCCAGTGAGTACTTAGACCATTTACTCCAAAAACCCTGGGATTCTGCTGAAATTATAAAAATTGTAAAAGATACTGTCAGTGCAGTCTAAGAGAACCCTGTTTGCCCCTCCTTTAAAGCGGCAAACTATCTATTTTCGTTAATTTATCGCTCTCACCTTAAAAAACAATTTTTCATTTAGGCAATCACTAAAAACAATGGGTTTGATGACATCACAGAACTCTAAAAATTATACTCTATACATTCTAATTTCCAGCATGATTGGAATAATTCTCTCATTTTTTCTAATTAGGGAGTTTTATGGAACAGCTGGGGATTTTGTATCTTCCTTATGCTCAATTAGTGGTTCCGAAAACGGTTGTGAAAAAGTAGCTAATTCCAGTTATTCAGGATTTAGAAATCTTCCTTTTTTGGGTGATATACCCATTGCCCTGTTTGGATTTGTGTTTTACGGTTTGATTTTTGGTATTGCCTACTTGGATTTCAAATCGGAAAATGTTTTACACTCAGGCTATAAGGAGTTAATCTATGGTCTTGCATTTTTCGGGCTCCTAATTGATATTATATTGTTTGGTATATCGCTTTTTATAATAAATGCAATTTGTATTCTTTGTATATCTACTTATATCGTTACTATTGTCATACTAATATTATCTCACATTAGTTTAAAAAAACAAGGGGACTCCCAAAATATCATGGAATCATTGCAAAAAAATATATTCGCTAGTTTTAAGTCTAACTTATTGAATTATTCTATAATTATACTTTTTTTTCTTACATGCGGGATAGGGGGTGGTAGATTCTCATCCAATTCCGGTACTACAAGCATGGGTGGGGAAAGTGATAAAAATGTTATCCAAAAGAAGATTGATGCTTATGAAAAAGGAACAGTTTTAAAACTGGAAACCAAGGGAATACCTTTTTCTGGAGACGAAAAAGCTCCAATAACAATTGTGAAATACGCTGATTTTAATTGTGGACATTGCATGCATACAAGTATGTTACTCCGCCAAATCCTTCAGGAATACAGTGGTCTAGTCAAGGTTTACTATAAGAATTTTCCATTGGATGGAAATTGTAATAAGATGGTGACTCGAAAATCTCCTGATGGAAGTAGTTGCGTTGCAGCAAGTGCTTCCTTTTGTGCGTACTCACAAAATAAATTTAAAAACGTTTATGAAGAACTATACAATGACAATGAGCGTGGAATTAGACACTCAACTATCAGTGTATTGGAAATTGCTAAAAAGAATAATTTAAATTTACAGGCATTTAACGCATGTATGTCATCCAAAGAAGTTTCTGATTCAATAGCAAAAGATGTCGAAGAGGCAGAAAAGTTGGATATAAAAAGTACACCTTCCTTGTTTATCAACAATAAAGCAATTGATCCCGGAACTCCAGATCCAATTTTCTTAAGAGCACTACTCACTCACTTAACAAAAAAGATATAATACAATGACTGAAAATGAAGAACAAAATGATTTAATCCTCCAAAGAATTGAAAAAATTGAAGAACTAAAAAAAAAGGGAGTTAACCCATATCCTTTACGATTTTTTCCTGATTCCTATTCAAAACATTTAATGGATTCTTTTGATTCGCTTTATGTGAATCACGAGGATCCTTCCAGGCCTGTTTATAAGTTAGGTGGAAGATTACAATCCAAAAGAATTATGGGAAAAGCCAGCTTTGCCCACTTAAAAGATAGGGATGGTTTAATTCAACTATATGTATCACGTGATACATTAGGTGAAGATTTATACTCTCTTTTTAAAACATTAGATTTGGGGGATCAAATTGGAATTGAAGGATATTTGTTTAAGACACAAAAAGGAGAAATTTCCTTACATTTAACATCTCTAATATTGCTTGCAAAGTGCGTTAGACCACTGCCTGTAGTTAAAGAAAAAGATGGTATTGTGTATGATGCCTTCAGTGATAAAGAACTGCGATATCGAATGAGATACGTAGATTTAATTGTGAATGATAATGTAAAAGAAACATTTGTAAAAAGAAGTCATATTATAGCAGAAATTCGTAAATTTTTTATTAACCATGGATTTTTAGAAGTGGAAACTCCCATGATGCAATCAATTGCAGGGGGAGCCGCGGCTAAGCCATTCACAACTCACCACAATGCTCTAGATATGAAGTTATATCTAAGAATTGCCCCTGAGTTGTATTTGAAGAGGTTGATAGTAGGGGGGATGGATAGGGTATTTGAGTTAAACAGAAATTTCAGAAATGAAGGGATTTCGATCAAACACAATCCTGAATTTACAATGATGGAAGCCTATATGGCCTATGGTGATATGGAGACTATGCTTAAATTAACTGAAAGTCTTTTTGTGCATGTAGCCAATGCCATCGGTTTGGGATTAAAATTTAATTATGGATCCCATGATATTGATATTACCCCTCCATGGAAACGCAGTAGATATTCAGATATTATTAAGGAACACTCCGGGATTGATTTTGAAACAATTACTAGTTTGGAACAAGCGAAAAAACAAGCCCAAAAAATAGGAGTTTTTGCTGATGAGTGTGTTTCTATATGGAAAGTTGCCGAAGAAGTTTTCTCTGAAAAAGTTGAGCCCAACCTTATCCAACCTATTTTTATTACAGACCAACCCAAAGAGCTCTCACCTTTAGCCAAATCTAGAGAAGACAATCCGCTTTTCGTGGAAAGATTTGAGCCCTATATAGTGGGACGGGAAATGGGAAATGCATTTTCAGAATTAAATGATCCTTTTGATCAAAAAGCAAGGTTTGAAGAGCAGGTAAAACAAAGAGAAGCCGGAGATGAAGAGGCATTCATGATGGATACTGACTTTGTTCGGGCACTTGAGTATGGGATGCCTCCTACGGGAGGACTTGGGATAGGAGTTGATAGATTAGTTATGTTATTCACAAATAGTCCTTCCATCAGGGATACTATTTTCTTTCCTCTGATGAGGCCTGAATAATTATTATACTTAACTAGTGAAAAATAATTGATGAATTTAAGTAGTATTCAATAAAATATTAACTGGGATAGATTAGACTAGAAATGAAGGAATCCAAGCCTGTTATATTATGTGTTGATGATGAATCTATCATTTTAGATAGTCTAAATTTTTTATTCCGAAATTCATTTGAGGATAAATATTCAGTTGAATTTGCTGAGAGTGGTTCTGAAGCCCTAGAGCTTATTGAGGAGTTACTCGAAGAGAATCGTGAGATTGCAATAATTGTTTCCGATTACCTTATGCCCGGAATGAAGGGAGATGAGTTTCTCATCAATGTCCATAAAATGCTTCCCAATACAAAAAAAATATTATTAACAGGTCAGGCTGATTTTAAGGCAGTAACGAATACTATAAATAGTGCGAATCTATATAGATTTATAAGTAAGCCCTGGCAAAATGAAGACATTACCCTAACCATTTCAGAAGCTATCAAAAGTTATTCTCAGGATAAACTATTAGCAGTTCAAAATAAGCAACTAGAACAAAAAAATATAGAACTAGAAGAAAAGGTAAATGAAAGGACTAAATTACTGAATACTTCTTTAGATACAATTCGTAGGGATTTACAAATTGCGAAAAAAATTCAGGAATCAACATTAACATATAATTTAGATCCCAGCCTAAAATTAAATATTTGTACTACATATATTCCAATGAGTGAAGTGGGAGGAGATTTTTTTAATATATCTAATTCTTTTGATGGTATAGTAAGAATTTTATTAGCAGACGCAACCGGACATGGTGTTCAGGCGGCATTAATCACAATGGCTATCAGAGGTATATATGATACAATAAAGGATACAGAAAAAGAATTATCTAATGTAGTAAAATTACTGAATAAACAATTTATTGAAAAATATGGAACACTGAATACATTTTTTACGGGTATAGTTCTAGATATAGATACCATAAATAATTGTTTTAGATATGCATCCTTTGGTCATCCCCCTTGTATATTTATAAAGGATTCTAAAATATCTTTACTTGAAAAAACAGGAAGAATGATAGGAATAAATAAAGTCTCAGAATATAAAGTACATGAGATTTCTTACGCAGAGGGAAATTCTATTTTTTTATTTACGGATGGGATTTTTGAGCAATTTAATGATAACAGAGATGAGTTTGGGGAAGAAAAAGTAAATAGTATTCTTCTTGAAAATATAAATTTAGGGTTAGAAGAAAATTTTAATGATCTACTCGGGAAATTAGATGTCTTTTTAGAAGGTGGTGAGAAGCAGGATGATATCACACTTATTGGAATCAAGTTTCTTAAATAATTAGGAAAAATATCAATATAAAAACTCTATACATTACTTAAATTATATATTAAAAATATTTTTAATATATAATTTTATATATTAAAAATAAATAAATTATTCTTAAAAATAATTGAAAAATAGTTACAAAATACTTGCATATTTATACATAAGTTCAAACTATATTCAAACAAAATATAACTAAAAAAGTTGATATTTGAAGATATTTCATATTCAGCTTTTAAATAATCAAGTAAATAGTTTGATAAATGGAGAAAATGAAATTTTATGAAAAGACAGGATAAAATCATTAAAATTGATTCCTTTTTACGCACTAATTCGACAACTTTTGAGTGGGAAAAAATTGAAGAAGATGAAAATGATATTTTTTATGGTTTAGTTTTAAATACAGATTTGGGTGAAATAAATATTAATATAAATTTAGAGGAAACTCCCTATACACTTATAACTTGTATTTCGGATGAATTTTGGGATGATGAAAAGTTGGAAGAGTATTTTTATATGGCGAATGAATGGATGTTATCCTCAGATATTCTACGTGTGATTGTGGAGTCTGAATCACGTATGATTTTATTTTCATATACTTATACTGCAAAGGATGATTTTTTTGATGCCGAAAGTTTATTTGGAATGGCAGATAATCTTATTCAAAAAGTTCTAAAGTTATGTCTTCCTCTTTTATCTGAATTGAATGAAGATTTAAAAAAAGAGGGAGAATAAAAGTATTTCGGGAATCTAAAATTCCCGATTGGTATTAAGATGGTATGGATTTTTTGTATTTATATAAATTTTTAATATTATCCTCTGAATAAATATCTGTCTTTTCATAGATCATATTACCCTCATGACTATCAAAATCTGCTTCATACCCACAATCATTAATCATTTGAATTGTTTGATTTATATCACTTCCTTTTATATTCAAGTATCCAGATGCAAATAAAGAATTAGCTATCATTAACGACATGGACTGCAAAGATCTTAGGTGACCCTCCCTGCCAGCTGCCACTCTAATTTCAGAATCGGGATTGATTAATCGAAATACACAAAGAAGTCGAATGCAATACTCAGGAGTTAGTGTATTTGGATTCTTTATTGCATGCCCTGCCACTTGAATAAAAAAATTAATTGGAATTGAAATAACTTTTAATTCTTTTAATTTGAATGCTACATTGATTATATCCTCAAAGCTTTCTCCCATACCAACAATTACACCACTACATAATCCAACACCTACATCGTTCATCGCTTTTAAAGTATTTATGCGATCGGAAAATGTATGTGTAGTACAAATTTCTCCATAATGTGATTCAGAAGTATTTAAGTTGTGATTATAACGATCAAGTCCAGCTTCTTTTAATACCATGGCTTTTTCGTTATCCAAAATCCCAGCAGATAAACATACTTTCATACCTAACTCTTCTGATATTCTTTTTATCGTTGATGAGAGTGAGCCAATGGCGTTCTTATTTGGACCAGTTCCGGCTGTTACCATGCAAAATCTATACGCACCCGATTCTTTGGCTTTCTTGGCAGATTCAAAAATCTCATCGGGGTTTTTTAAAGTGTATTCCTGGATGCCTGAGTTTCCATTTTTTCTTTGGGCACAATAGCCACAATCTTCGGGGCAGTGCCCATTTTTAATATTGTCTAAAATGTGAATCCTAACTTTCTTTCCAAAAAATTCTTCACGGGGTTTATTCGCTGACCAAACTGCTTCTAAAAGAGGAGTTTTTCCTGATAAAATAGAAAGAGCTTCAGATTCATTGATTAGGCTAGGAATTTTCGACTGATTGAAAGGATTTTCAATGGTTTGGGTTTGCATGGATTTATGTTTTTTTCCTATTAGAACACTTCAATTCATTTTTCTTTTTTTGTATATTTACCGATAGTTTGAAATGAGGGAAAATATGGTAAATACAGAAGCAAGTGAAGAATTTCTAAATGCAGTATCCTCCGGGGATATAGAAAGAGTTGAATGGTCACTTGCAAATGGTGCTCCTATTGATTCAGTAGATGGTCATGGGTTAACAGCACTTATGAAAAGTATTAAATTAAAAGACATAACTATATTTAAAACTTTAATTAAAAAAGGTGCGAAGACTGATATAGTTGGAGTAGGTGGTATTACACCGTTGATGATTGCCGCTATTCTCGATAATTTGGACGTAGCCGAAATTTTACTAAAAATCAAACCTGTTGTAAATGCACGTGATTCTCAGCACAAAACAGCCGCCTGTTACTCTGCAGAGAAGGGGCATTTAAATATCTTAAAGTTACTTTATAAATACAAAGCAGATATGAATGATAAGGATAAAGATGATGATTCTTTATTGCACAAAGCCTGTAGAAGTGGATCTTCAGAGGTGGCTGAATTTTTAATTAAAAACTCAGCAAGGACTACTGTTTTAAATAAAAAATTAGAAACACCTGTAACACTATCCGCATCTTTAGGAAAGTGGGATGTATTACGAGTCTTATTGGAAAATGGTTGTGATCCAAATACAAAAGATTCAAGTGGCAATACTCCTTTAATCTATTCAATTATTAATTCAAATTTCACAGTAACTAAATTACTTTTAGAATATGGGGCAAATCCAAATGAAAAGAATAATGAAGAGAAGTCTCCAATTATATATTCATGTATTTCTGGAAATGTAGAGATTGTTAGCTTATTATTGGAGGATGGTGCTACTTATTATAAAGAAAAGCAGCATCCAATTCTCATTGCCTGTGCTCTAGGCCATAAACCAATTATCGACTTATTTTTCTTAAGGGGAACTGATGTAAATATTAAGGATTCTGAGTTGAACACTCCTTTATTGGAAGCTGTAAATTCTGGAAATCATGAATTAATAGAGTATTTAATTGATAAAGGAAGCAATATAAACCATCAAGATATATATGGGAATACTGCATTAATAAAAGCTGTTATTAAGGGAAATGATTCTGCTGTTATAAAATTATTAGAAAAAGGTGCAGACCCTGATCTAAAAGACTCAAATGGACACACAGCTCTAACCTGGTCTAGAGCCTCTGGATTTACACAATTAGAAGAGATCATTAAAACAAAATTAGAAAACGAAGATTTATTTGTTCGTAAATTTATCAATGGGGAAGTTATCGAAGAGGTTAAAACTCCTCCTGAAGTAAAGGAAGAAGGTATGGAAATTAAGTCAGAAGTAGAGGAAACTGAATCGAAAGATCCTCTTGGTGGCACTCCCGAATAATTAAAAAAAGGCTATCCGATGGAACCTTTTCGGGTTTTCTTGGTTGTACTCCTATGATTACAATCTCAAATCTACTATCCTCTCCAAAAATAAGAAATTTATTAAATTCGTACTCATTAATAATTATTTTTTTACTTTTTCTTGGTGTGAGATTCATTGGAATCACAAATGAACTCAGTGATTATCATCATTTTCGCCAAACCTATACTGCATCCTTTGCTAAATATTTTTATGAAAATGGTTATGATCTTTTTAATCCAAGGCTTGATATTTTAAATTATAAAAATGTATCTGAATTTCAAATTTATCCTTTTTTAGTTGCATGTTTGTATAAGATATTTGGATTTCATGATTGGTTGGGTAGAATACTTTCTCTCTTTTTCTCTCTTGGAACATTTTTTATTTTATATAAATTAGTTTTATTATTTTTTGATAAACCAACAGCATTATTATCTATACTCTTTTATTCTATACTACCTTTATCTATATACTATTCTCGTGTGTTTATGCTTGAGCCACTTATGCTTCTTTTATCAGTTTCAATGATATACACTTTTTCTTTATATATCATAGAAGATAATAAAAAATATTTTTTTTACTCCATTATATTAACAGCCTTAACTTTATTAATAAAAATTCCTACAATATATATGTTATTACCGATTTTTTATTTAATGTATGACAAGAGAGGATTAAATTTATTTAGACGAAGTTCATCATACATGTTTGCAATATTATCATTTATTCCCTCTGTTTATTGGTATTTCTTACACCCTGTCCTCTTTCCTTCTGACTCAATAGTGGATAAGAGAATTATGAGTATGTATTATAGTGCAGATGCTTGGGAATATTATATTGAACTTATGAAAAATCTATCGACATGGAAAAGTATATTCTTAATTAGTATTGCTGAATATCATCTGGCATTAGTTGTATTCATTTTTTTCGTTTTTGGTGTAATACTTTTATTTAAAAATTTATTTTCCAAAGACCATAAATCTATACTGTATAAATCAAACATTTGGGTATTTTTTTATTGGTTTGTTGGATTTTTAATTTTTATTTTAACGTTTATAGCTCCTAATCTTGCTCATGAATACTACCAATTACCCATTGAGATACCATGTATAATAATAGCTTCCTATTTTATAAGAGTGATTTTTGAAATGGAAAAAGAATTATATAAGAATATTATAGTAGTATTAATAATTTTAATAATACCTTTCTCGGCCTTAAAAGTAAAAAGTAGATTGCATCAGGATAAATTTTATCCAAAATTTGCAGAAGAGCTAAATAAAATTTCAAATAAAGATGATTTAATTATAGTAGCAGATAACACACCTAGAACTGAAGTTTTTTACTTTTCTGAGAGAAAAGGATTTCAAATGATAATTCCAGCGGGGTTTACTTTTTTAACAACCAATATTTCAGAAAAACAACAAAGGCTTTTAGAAAATGAAATAGAGGGATATAGAAAGGAAGGGGCAAAATATTTCGTTACTCCATATATTGAATTTCCTTTGTATATGTCTTATCTCAAAAATTATCTAGATGGAAAATATATTTGTAAATTAGGTTGCGATGTGAGTAAAGAACGAGCTCTATTAAAAGATCCAACAATTACGGGGTTTATTTATGATTTAACTAGGACAAGACCTGATATATCTCAATAATTAATAATATTACTTGCTCTATTTTAATTTACAAAAAAATTCTTGCCTTTTTCTAATTATAAATGAATATTAATCCTGTCTAACCTGTTATGTAAAATAACGATATTTAAAATAGTTTTATTTATTTATAAATATCGCAATATTATTTTGGAGAATAATTTATTAATAATCTTCTCACTGATGATTCTTTAAAAACATGAAAAAATTCTTACTAATTATAGTTATATTATTAATAAATATTTTTAATTGTAGACAAACTGAGGAAATTTCTCCAAAAAATGGAATTCTGGATTTAGAAGAGATTGATTTTGAAAAACAAGAAATAGTCAAATTAAGTGGACATTGGAACTATTTTTTGGAAAAATTTATCTATCAAAAAGATTTATACTTAAATCCACCTATAAATCCTGATGGACTTATTTATGTTCCTGGATTTTGGAATACATTTAGAGAAACAGAAAAAATTTCTCCTCTAGGAATAGGTACTTATCTATTATCTATAAATTTAGCAAGTCCTGGGGAATATAGCCTTTTTACTAAATATTTTAATACTTCCTATGAAATCGAAATCAATGGAAAATTAGTTTTTAAGGGTGGAAAAATTGGCAGTGTAAGAGAGGAAACAATTCCGTATCACTCTGGGACTTATATAAATTTAGGAAATATATCTAGTAAAAAACTGGATATACTAATTAGAGTTTCTAATTTTCATAATCAGAGAGGAGGATTAACAGAAACTATATATTTTGGTAAATCATCTGCTATTGATAAAATGAAAGATTTAGATCTAGCAAAGGATTTATTTTTTTTTGGTGCATTATTAATTACCGCTTTGTATCACTTTTTTCTATATATCTATAAAAAATCTGATAAATATAACTTATATTTTTCTCTACTTTGCTTTATTTTTTCTCTGCGTCCAATTATGCAGGGGCAAACTATTATACTAAAAATATTTGATATTTTCAATTATAACGCCTTGATTAAATTTGAATATTTATCAATTATCTTAGGTAGCGTATTTATTAATCTATATCTAAAAACCCTTTTTAATTTAAAAATCAATAAAGGTTTAAAAAATATTTTTTATACACTGTTGATTTTATCTGGTTTTTCAATTTTATTTTTAGATTCTTTAATATTTACTAAATTTACGTATGTATATCAGTTTATTTGTATTTTATTTTCGTTAGAAGCCTATTATTTTCTAGTATTCGGGATTGATCGGAATAATGAAATCAGAAATAAAATATTAATTAGTTCAAGTTTATTAGTTGTTTGTTTATTGAATGATATATTAAATTATAATAGCATAATACATACAGCTAGAATAATTCACTTTGCTATCTGTATTTTTATTTTATTTCAGGCTATAATTTTAGCTCAAAAAAATTCAAAGACCGTGAAAGAGATTGAAACTACAAAAGAAATTATAGAAGAACTCGCTAAGAGTCTAGAAGATAAAGTTGCAGATAGGACAAAAAAATTAGAAGAAATACATTTAGAGCTATCCCTTCAGAAGGTAGAATTAGAAAATTTGAATTTATTATCTAAGGATTTAAATGAAAATTTAGATATAAATGTAATTTTAGATAAATTTCAAAAATATATACAATTTAAATATAATATAAATTACTTTATATTATATAATATAGATTCCTATAACGAGTACCTCGTACCACAATATCTTATTTTACCTGAAGGTATAAATGAAACTTATAGAGAAGAAATTAAAAAATTAAATATTCCAATTAATTTAGATATTGGAGTACACCTTGCATCTTTAAAAAATAAAAAAGTTTTTTGGTTAAGAAAACTTAATAGAAAATCAAAACTTCCAGAGGAAAATAAATTAATCGAATTATTAAATTCAAAATCAATTATTTTTGTCCCTTTAGTTTTAAATAGAGTTCCTATCGCAATTATAGATTTCTTTTCATTTGATAAATTTAAATTAAAAAAATCAGATTTATTACATCTATCGATAATTGCTGAACAAATAACGGGTGTTATTAATAATTCAAATTTAATTCAAAAGAGCGAAGAGGCAAAAAAAGAATTGGTGATGTTAAAAGAGAAAGCTGAAAATACTTTATTAGATTTAAAAAAGTCTCAAAATAATTTAATACAGTCAGAAAAGATGGCGGCTTTAGGTCAAATGGTTGCAGGTGTAGCACATGAAATAAATACTCCTATAGGAGCTATAAAAGCATCTGCGGGAAATATCAATACATCACTAGATGAAATAATTAAAAATGCTCCTGATATAATTAGAGATTTAGAGCCAAATATAATGAAAATTGTAGAAAATTTGATAGGAGAAGTTGGTAATACACAAAATTCAATATCAACAAAAGATGAACGAAAAATAAGAAAACAGATGATGGCCTATCTTGAATCGGAAAGGATAAGTCATTCCTCTGAAATTTCAGATACTATGATCTCCTTAAAAATTACTGAACTACCTGCAAAATACAATATATTATGGAGACACCCAAGAGTTGGCGATATCTTAAAGTTGATATTTAATTTGGCAGGACTTAGACTAAAGATAAAAATGATCGAGACAGCCGTTGATAAAACAGCCAAAATTGTTTATGCATTAAAAAATTATACCCATCACGATTCAAGTGGAAAGATGGTATTAAGTAATATACCAAATGGAATAGAAACGGTCTTGACTATCTATGACAATTATACAAAGCATGGTATTGAAATAATAAAAGATTTTGAAAAGAATCTACCTGAGGTTTATTGTTTTCCTGATGAATTAAATCAAGTATGGACTAATTTAATTCATAATTCTATCCAGGCAATGGGTGGAATTGGAAAAATTTGTATTACTGTTAAGTCACTCATTGAAAATGAGAAAAAAGGAATGTTAGTCGAAATAGAAGATTACGGTCCAGGTATTCCTGAAGAAATACAAGATAAGATTTTTGAACCTCTCTTTACAACAAAAAAAGCCGGAGAGGGAACTGGACTTGGTCTTCATATTTGTAAGCAAATCATGGAAAAGCAAAAAGGTTCTATTGATGTTCAAAGTATTCCGGGTAAAACAATTTTTCGAGTAAAATTTGGATTTTCACAATCATAAAAAAAAGTTGCTCACATTGAGTATTCCTTAAGCCTAGAATAATGAACATTGAAGAATCCCTTTCTCTCATTAAAAGAGGAACCGTTGAAATTATCCCCGAACCTGAATTGATTGATAAATTAAAGTCTGGCAAAAAGTTAAAAATCAAAGCAGGATTTGACCCTACAGCACCTGATCTACATATAGGTCATGCTGTACTACTTCGAAAAATGAGACATTTTCAGGATTTGGGACATGAAGTAAATTTTTTATTGGGTGATTTCACTGCAATGATTGGTGATCCTACTGGAAAATCGGAAACTAGAAAGCGTCTTACAAAAGATGAAGTATTGGAAAACTCTAAAACCTATGAATCTCAGGTATTTAAAATACTAGATAAGTCTAAGACAAAGATTGTCTTCAATTCATCCTGGTGCTCATCAATGAATTTTGAAGATGTTCTAATCCTCAGTTCAAAATACAATGTTGCAAGACTTCTAGAAAGAGATGATTTTAATAAAAGATACAAAGCAGGTAGTCCAATTTCACTCATAGAGTTTCTATATCCATTAGTTCAGGGGTACGATTCTGTTGCTATGGAATGTGATATAGAATTAGGTGGGAATGATCAAAAATTCAATCTTCTTGTTGGACGTGAACTACAACGAGATTATGGAAAAACTTCACAAGTTGTAATTACCATGCCTCTTCTTGTCGGACTCGATGGAGTCAAAAAAATGTCGAAATCCTTGGGGAATTATATAGGTTTTAATGATGATCCCATTGATATGTTTGGAAAAATAATGTCTATTTCAGATTCGCTTATGTGGGATTATTATACACTATTAACAGATATATCAATAACAGAATTAAATATTAAAAAAGAAGCAGTATTAAAAAATGAGCTTCATCCTAAAGAAGCTAAATCTCTATTAGCCAAATTAGTTATGGATCAATTCCATCTAGAAGATAAAAATAAGGAAGCAATAGAGGAATGGAATAAAATTCATAATACAAAAAATAGATCAATTCCTGATAATTTAGAAACTTTAATTTTAGATGAGACTTATTTTTCTGATTCAAATCCAATGTTACTTGGAACCTTAACTAAGAATGGATTTTTCTCATCCGTATCTGAAGGTCGAAGATTAGTTCAGAATGGTGGTTTATATTTAAATGAAGAAAAAGTCTCTGATGAAAAATTAAGTTTAGAAAAAGGAAAAGAGTATATTGTAAGACAGGGTAAAAAAGGTAAATTTATTAAAATAATCACATGATTAGATAATAATTCTTTTTAATTGTTCTTTTAAAATATCAATGTAAGAATCATCTTTTGTAATATTGTACATAATTAATGCACCCTGATATGAATTTAAAATCATCATTGCTGTTTTTTCTTCATTTCCTTTTTGCAAGAGCAACTTTTTTTTATCCCATTGCTTGATCATTTTAGAAATTAATTTTTTCCATGTGATAGAATTTTTTTCAAGTTCATCTCTAATAATTCCGGACTCCATGGGAAAATGAGTTGATATAAGTGCAATTGGACATCCTCTATGGAATGAATTTTTGTTTTTAATTTGATTTTTGACTGCCTTAGAGAATATATTTATGAATTTATCCGGGCTATCACATTCCTTATAGATTTTTCTCATCCATTTCAGTATATCAGCCTGGTAACTTCTCAGGACAGTTTTTGCTAAATCTTCTTTGGATGGATAACTTACATAAAAAGATGCTTTTGCTGTATTTGAATCGGATAAGATTTGATTTATCCCGGTACTACTATAGCCCTGTTCATAAAATAATACTTTGGCTCTTTCTAAAATTCGATTTTTGGGTTTTGATTTCATATTTTTTAAATCCTCATATTATAATTCTATAATTATTATTAAAAAAAAACCTTACAATGTATAATTGTCATAGACAGACTGGTCAGTCCATAAAGATATTGAAAATTATCCAACTTTATTATTATTTTCAAAATCAATTTTGGATTATAAAAAAGCTATAAATATATAATAATTTATTAAAAAGGAAAACCTATGTTAACCTCAGATTTAATTAAAAATAGAAGATCTAATCGCAAATTTTTGGATAAACCCGTAGAAAAAGAAAAGTTAGATAGAATTCTAGAAACATCATTGCGTGCTCCTTCCTGGAAAAATGCTCAAAGTTATAGAATTTTAGTGGTCCAGGGAGAAGCTAAAAAAAAGCTATCCGATCTATTGGTATCACATGCATTAGCTGGAAACAAAGATAACCCTGATTTTCCTTATCAGGAGAATTATCCGAGTTACTTAAAAAAGAGAATGATAGAATTGGGGTCTAACTTATACAAGCACTTAGGAATTGATAGAAAGGATATGGAAAAAAGAAATGAAATGTTACTCGATAATTTTCGATTCTTTGGAGCTCCTGTGGGTTTAATCTTTATTATGGAAAAAGGAATGGGATATTGGCCTGCCTTAGATTTAGGAATCTTATTAGGAACAATTATGATTGCAGTACGTGAAGAGGGTTTGGAATCTGTAGCACAGGCAAGTCTTGCGGCCTATCCCGATATTATAAGAGAAGAGTTACAAATTGATTCTAAATGGAATATAGCTGTTGGTATTTCCCTTGGATATGTAAATCCTGAAGATCCTCAAAACTCTTTTGTATCGCAAAGATGTGATTTTTCAGAAATTGTAAGCTTTTATTGAGTTAAATCTGACTTTATATTCTCAACTTTAATTGGTATTTTGTGGAGAATTTTAACAGCCAGCATTGCAAGTGATCCTCCAATAATTGTAGTCCAATCTGGTACTTCATTCATTAAAATCCATGAGCTAATGATTGCAGTACCAGGAACCATAAATATATATGAGCTTGCTCTTTGAGATCCTAGTTTTGTGGATGATACAAAATAAACAGTAGTACCAAATCCTGTTGAGATTGCCGATAGATAAAAAATACCCCACCAAAAAGAAGGGGGATTTTGCAATACGCTTAAAAAATTATTAGTGATTGCTGTGGGAATTGATAAAATTGTTGAAAATAAATAAACATAAAAACTAAAAATTATAGGATGCAATGAATCTTTAGATCTTGATGAGACAATTGTTAATATTGCCCATAATATACTGGCTATTAGAAAAAATAGATTTCCCCCTAACAATAATTGATTTATATCAATTGCCCAAATTTTGAGTAAAAAAGCCCCTCCAATTAATCCTATCAAAAGACCTTTCAAATCATTTTTTGTAATTTTATGTAATCCCAAAATAGTTAGGATTAAATAATTTACCATTGGATTTGTGGTGGTTACTATGACTCCTCCCAATCCAGCAAGTCCATCTCTTAAGCCTGCAAAAAAAAGGTAATTATACAAAGTCATTAGAATAGCACCAGAAAGTATGCAAAAGAATCCAGTTTTTGAAAGAAGTAGATTTTTTCTATAAAAGTACAACAAGGGCAATAAGGAGAGAGTTGTAGCTCCATTTCTCCAGAATATGATCACTTCGGGTATAGTTTGGGTGGAAATCATTTTGCCAATAGGCCAGCTTATACCCCAGGCGATCATTGCAATTATAATTAGTACAGTAAAATTCATTTATACAAGGATTCATTTTGACAAAAAACTTGCAATTCCATTGAAAAACAAAATATTAGAAAACAATGGATGATTCTAACTCGCAAGAAGGATTGATACCCCGTAAAAATCTATTTTCAATCAATAAAATGGATTATGCGAGGGGCGATAGACCAAATGTAGATTGTATACTTTGTGGTGTTACAAATAAAGATGAAAAAGTTGCCAATTTGACAATTCACTCTACAGCTCACTCGGTGGTTTCGGTTAATCTTTATCCTTATAATCCCGGTCATCTGATAATTTTTCCCAAAAGACATTTATTGAGTATCACTGACGTTTCTGATGAGGAAATTATGGATATTCATAAGCTAACAGTTAAAGCAATAAAAATACTTTCAAAAGCATGGAGAGCTGCTGGATTTAATGTTGGATACAATATTGGTAAAAATAGTGGTGGTTCTATACCTCATATTCACCAACATATTGTGCCAAGATTTCCAAATGAAGTTGGATTTTTAGATGTATTTAGTAATACAAGAATTGTGATATATGATCCGTATCAAATGAAAGAAGAAATTATTAAATTATGGAATGAGAGTGTTGAATGAATTATTATAAAAAATTAAAAAACGGATATGAATGGTTTATTTTCGAAGAGAGAAAAGATTTAGATCATGTGAGAGCAGGGCTATCTTTTATTATAAAAGAAAATACACGACCACTTTACAGTATTGAATTTTATTCCTCCCTTCATGGTATTACAACATGGTTTCGAAAAGAAGATAAATTCCAAATAAGTACTTGGGAGGGCGAGGATAAAGCAAAAAGTCTTTCCGGCTTAAACTATCACTACACAGGTGAGTTTTTAACAGCTAGTGGAAACGAAGATTTGAAATTAAAAATAATGGAGGACGCTCTTTCCTTTTTTAAAGATAAAATATTGAAAGAATTGATTGAAGCCCAACTTGAAAACCCAAAAGATATAATGATTGCAAGAGAACAATTTCTGAGAATCAAAGAAGATTGAAAATAATTAGTCTCTAATCATAATTAAATGATTAGAGACTTTCTATGCTTTAAGAAATTGCCTGTTTAATCAATTCTTCCTGTTCCTTTGTATGAACTTTTAAATGTCCTGCTGCGGGACTTGCTGATTTTTTTCTACCAATATATTTTATTGAGCCCACTTTTAGAGTCATATCATCAAAAGCATCTCTAATGTACATCCAAGCACCTTGATTTTGTGGTTCTTCCTGAACCCACACCACATCTTTATAATTAGAGTATTTTCCTAAAATTGATTTAATAGATTCTAATGGAAATGGGTATAACTCTTCAATTCTAACAATCGCAATATGATTAAACTTAGCTTTTTGATTTGCATCATTTAAATCGTAGTACACTTTTCCTGAGCAAAAGATTAGTTTAGTCACATTTTTAGAATCAGCAGATATATCATCTAAAACAGGATTAAATTTACCTGAAGTTAGTTCAGAAATATCTGAGATAGCAGATGGATGACGTAAAAGACTTTTTGGACTCATTATCATTAATGGCTTTCTAAATTTTCGAATCATCTGTCTTCTCAAAATATGAAAATATTGAGCAGGTGTAGTACAATTTGCAACATGCATATTATTTTCGGCACAAAGCTGTAAAATTCTTTCTAGTCTTGCACTAGAATGTTCTGGTCCCTGACCCTCATACCCATGAGGAAGTAATACAACTAAGCCACTTCTTCTTTGCCATTTGACCTCAGAGGAAGAAATAAATTGATCAAAAATTACCTGAGCTGTGTTTGCAAAGTCTCCAAATTGTGCTTCCCAGATTACCAGAGTGTTAGGGTCAGCAAGACTGTAGCCATATTCAAAGCCAAGGACTGCATATTCCGAAAGGGAAGAGTTTATGACTTCAACAGAGCCTTGTTTATTTGAAATATGAGCAATTGGCATATATTTTGAATTATTATTCACATCCACAATTACAGCATGT
Organism: Leptospiraceae bacterium; assembly: GCA_947458405.1. Taxonomy (GTDB): domain Bacteria; phylum Spirochaetota; class Leptospiria; order Leptospirales; family Leptospiraceae; genus JACKPB01. The sequence goes on along the minus strand of CANGZW010000024.1, from coordinate 15,192 downwards.
CTATGAGTAAACGTACCACGTTGTGCATCTTGACCGGAGAGTCGAATTTTAAATCCATCATCTAAAAGTGTTCCAAAACCCATGAGCTCCCCGAAGCCCCAATCCATTTTCGTTTCCCCTTTCCCCATTTTACCTCTATTCTCCATGAGTTTAACCAGCTTTGAGTTTGGATGAAATTCACTCGGCCAGGTGGTGAGAGCATTCACTACCCTTTCTAAAGATTCAGTTGTAATATTGGTATTCGGTTCTTGGCTAATAGGAGTAAGTGAGAGTCCTTCCCAAACTCCTCGCATAGTATCCACTTGCATCTTAACATCTTTATTTTTTGCTTCACTAAAGGAATCATCCAACCAATCTCGAACTTCTTGTTTTATTGTTTCAAGTTCACTAGCTGTTATTTCCCCTGTGGATAATAATTGTTTTTCGTAAATTTGTACTGTGGGAGGATGATTTTTAATAATGTTATACATAATGGGTTGCGTGAAAGCTGGTTCATCATTTTCGTTATGACCCAATCTTCTGTAACACACCAAATCTATAATTACATCCTTGTGGAATTTTTGTCTGTACTCTAAAAGTATTTTTACAGTGCGATACGCCGCTTCAGGATCATCTCCATTGACATGAAATATTGGAATCTGGAAACCTTTCGCTAAATCGCTTGAATACATTGTGGAACGACTTTCATTGGGTAGAGTAGTGAATCCTATTTGATTATTTATAATAATATGGAATGTACCACCAGTTGAATAACCTTCTAAATTCATTAAATTTAAAGTTTCCGCCACTACGCCCTGTCCTGCAAATGCCGCATCTCCATGAATAAGAAGTGGCATTACTTTTTCCCTGTTATTATCAAGAGAAAGTGTCTGTCGAGCTCTCACGTTTCCAGTCACTACAGGATCAGCTGCTTCTAAGTGCGAGGGATTAAAGAGTAAAGAGAGTTTTACCTCTTTGCCGGATTGAGTTTTAATTGAATTGGAATACCCAAGGTGATACTTAACATCTGCATAGCTTAAATCAGAACTTGCCTTTTCTTCAAACTCAGCAAAAATGAGACTGGCAGGTTTTTGGATTGTATTCACCAAAACATTGAGTCTTCCTCTATGAGCCATTCCAAAAATAATGGCTTCCATGTTATAATTTCCGGACTCTTCAACAATAGTGTCCATCATTGGTATTAGGGACTCACCACCTTCTAGGGAAAATCTTTTTTTTCCAACAAATTTCTTAGCTAAAAAGTTTTCAAAATAATCTGCCTGGTATAACTTTTTAAAAAGCCTTAGCCTGGTTGATTTAGGGAGTTTATCGGAGTTACCGGTAATCTCCATTTTTTGTTGCAACCACTCTCTCTCTTCTTCATTGATCAAGTAGTACTGCTCACATCCAATCGGTCCGCAATACGTTTTTTCATACCAATCCACAACACTTTTTAATTTTGCTCTGCCAAGTGTTGGATTTCCCGTTTCGACTTCTGATTCTAAATATTCAGGGCCCAGGTGTCTCAGTTTTTGGTCTATAAATGATCTATCGGGTTTGTGTATTCCAAGTGGATCTAAATTAGCCGCTAGATGTCCTTGTCTTCTATATGCATTCAACAAGTTTATAATCCCCATTTCCTGAAGGGATGAAGCATTCACATCTTGAAATGGATTGGGTTTAGAGGAAGCTGACTTACCATTTAAATGAGATCCATTTTCTACTTCTCTAAAAAAAGTTTGCCAATCTAGAGAAACCGAAGTTGGATTTTTTGAATAATTGTCATACAGTTCTTCTAAGAGAGCTGTATTTTCTCCGTATAATGTCATGATTTTTTCGTAGTTCATAGAGTATCCTTTGTACTGCAAAATGTATTTTGTTTATTGAAAGAAAAAAAGATAAAGCAGGTCATTATTTAATAAATTAAGAATGTATAGACCATTTATCAACAGCCATAGCCGCTTCTCTGACAACTTCTGAAAGAGTCGGATGGGCATGACAGGTTCTGGCTAAATCTTCCGCAGAGCCTCCGAATTCAAAAGCAACAGCCGCTTCTACAATCATGTCAGAAGCCCTAGGCCCGATTATATAAATTCCTAGAAGTTTATCCGTTTTCTTATCCGCAAGAACTTTAACCTGTCCCTCTGATTCATTCATGGCTTTTGCCCTGCCATTCGATTTGAATATAGATTTTCCAACCTTGTATTCTATGCCTTTTTCTTTGAGTTCTTCTTCACCGTAGCCCACCCAAGCAACTTCAGGCCAGGTATATACAATCCAAGGAATAGCTTCGTAGTTCACATGTCCCTTTTGACCGGCTATAATTTCGGCAACAGCAATTCCTTCATCCTCTGCTTTATGGGCAAGCATAGGACCGTCTATGACATCCCCAATAGCATAGATGTTAGGAATATTTGTTCTGTATGTATGGTGATCTACTTTGATTCTATTTCTTTCTGTAAATTCGATTCCAATTTCTTTAGCACCAACACCATCTGAGTAGGGTCTTCGTCCTACAGAGAGTAGTACAGTATCTCCCTCAAAGCTATGTTCTTTTCCGGTTGAGTCTGTAGCTTTTACTATGACCGAATTTGATTTTTTATCGAGGCTTACAACCTTATGTTCTAAAAAGAATTTTAAACCCTGACCCTCATAAATTCTCTGAGCGTACGCCGCCATTTGTTTATCAATTGTTCCAAAAAGCCTGGGCATAAGCTCTACGATAGAAATCTCAGCCCCAAGTCTAGACCAAACACTTCCGAGTTCGAGTCCAATCACTCCCGCACCTATAATTATCATGTGTTTGGGAACTTTCTGTAAGTTTATAGCATGATCGGATGTGATTATTTGTTTTCCGTCGGGTTCAAAACCAGGGAATGTGATGGGAGCCGAGCCAGTGGCAAGAATGATATTTTTAGACTTTATGGTTGTTGTAGTACCATCCTCTGCGGTAATATCAATTTCTGTTTGGTTTTTTAATTTCCCAAACCCATGAAAACGGGTAATCTTATTTTTTTTCATAAGATAATCAACACCTTCACAAACTTCAGAGACTATTTTATCTTTTCTCTTGATCATTTTGGAAATATCAATTTTAATATCTTTGGCTGTGATACCATGATCTTCTAATTTATGCTTTGTTAAATGGTATTGCTCAGATGAATCTAATAGTGCTTTCGATGGAATACATCCAACATTTAAACAAGTTCCACCTAGAGTTTTTCTTTTTTCAATGATCGCAGTTTTCATACCCAGCTGTGCCGCTCTTATTGCCGCTACATATCCGCCGGGTCCTGCTCCAATAACGGTTAAATCAAATTCTTCCATGAATATTATCCTTATACTTCAATAAGAAGACGCATTGGATCTTCTATACATTCTTTTATTTTAACTAAAAATTGAACGGCTTCTTTCCCATCTATTATTCTATGGTCATAAGAAAGAGCTATATACATCATAGGACGTACTACAATTTGGTCATTTACTACTACTGCTCTTTTTGTGATATTATGCAAACCAAGAATACCAACCTGTGGATAATTTAGGATTGGTGTAGACATCATTGATCCATAAATACCACCATTGGAAATAGTAAACGTTCCGCCCTGCATCTCATCGAGAGAAATGCTTCCATCTTTTACCTTGCCAGCTAGTCGAATAATCTCTGACTCTATTCCGGCAAATGTCATGGTATCTGCATCCCTAACTATAGGTACTACAAGACCTTTTGGACCTCCAACGGCAACACCAATATCATAATAATTTTTATAAATAAAATTAGTATCTCGTATTTCGGCATTTACAGCGGGGTAGGCTTTTAATGCAAAAATAGCCGCTTTTGTGAAAAAGCTCATAAAGCCGAGTCCTACATTGTGCTCTTCTTTAAATTTATCTTTGTATTGAGAGCGAATTGCCATTACCTGAGACATATCTACTTCATTGAAGGTAGTTAGAATTGCCGCAGTGTGTTGTGCGGTAACCAATCTTTCAGAAATTGCTTTACGAAGACGGGACATGGCAACGACCGATTCTCTTTCTCCAGTTTTTCTTTCGATTTTCGGAGGGGATGCTTGAGGGGGGGAGGCAGGTTTCGATGCATTTTTTTCTATTTGGGCTAACACATCCCCTTTGGTAACCTGACCCCTTTTTCCAGATCCATCTATATCAGATGTATTAACGTTATTTTCTGCAGCTATCTTTTTGGCGGCAGGTGGAACTGTTTCATTTTTAGAAGGTGTGGATGTATTGGAAGCTGGAGTAGGGGCTGTTGGTTTGGATTGGACAGCTCCCTCGGCAATATGACCGATAACTTCTCTTACCCTAACTGTATCACCTGCTTTTTTATTCAAATCTTGAATAGTTCCGGTTACAGGTGCACGGAGCTCCATTGTAACTTTATCAGTTTCAATTTCTGCTAAAATTTCATCTATTTGAACTGAATCTCCAACATTTTTAGTCCAATTAATAAGTGTAGCTTCTGTAATAGATTCTCCCATTTCCGGGACTTTTATCTCTGCTGCCATTCTAGTATCCTGTATTTTTATTATTTAATAAGCCTAAGAGTAATTTGTCTTAAAGGTATTTCTATTTAGATTGCGAATATAGGTTTTTGTAAATCCGAAAAATGAAAATATATACAAATGATTCATAAAAGTTACGTTTTTTCGGGAATGATCTTTCGACTTCTAGGGGGTATGTGAGTATCGTGGGGAAGATTTTCGGAGTTTATGTAAACATAACATTTTCCATTGATTGTTCTCAATTCTGAGTTATAAATTTTTCCTTTTCCAAAATTAATTGAGACCCTTGGAAAAATAAACTTCTCAACTTGAATATATGCCGCCTCAGAAGAGTCATAATTTGCAAGAATTGCATCATATTGGGATCGAAGATTAGAGAGGAGGTTGGTGTATTTTTTTTCTACTTCTATTAATTTTTTTAAGATTTCTCTTTCTTCAATACTCAATTCTTTTTTTTGGGCATAGGATTCGTTGGTTTTTTGGATAGTTTGCCTGATTTTAAATAAGGTTTCTTCTTTTGCGTAAACTTCTTCCCTCATTTTTTTGAGTTCGTCTAGTATCACAGGAGGAAGGCCAACAACAATATTGGTTCTGGTTTCTACCACCGCTCCTAATTTACTCACACAAATATAGTTTCCTGCGATGGCATCTCCCCCGATGAGCTCACCCCTTCCACCCATAACAGTGATAAAATCCCTAGCTATTAGCTCGGAGTGCATAGAGGCTTCTTCAATGATAATACCTTTTCCAGCTTTTAGATTTCCCTGCTCCACAAACTTTGCATATATATCATTTCCAGCTTCAATCCTGCCCCCATTTTTTCCCATGACGCCCCCTGAAAGAACTATATCTTTTTCAGCGTACAAAAAGACCCTTCCCACAGAATTTTTAACAATAATCGAACCTCTGGTTTTCAGTGTAAAGTCATCAGCTACTGTTCCCTCTACAATAATAGTTCCCGGAAAATCAATATTTCCTGTGGAATAGTCTACATTTTGTAAAACTACTACCTCATCGACTCGTATGGTACCATCCCTATCTAGGACAGGTCTTCCCGAGATTTTAGAGTAGAGTTTTTCTTTATCGGAAGATAACTCGCAGTTTTCCCCAATTTTCCAATGCCCATCTTCTGCAACTTCAAATAGTATATCATTTCCATATATGTCTTTCCCATTCTCTCCCGAATGGGGGGGAACTTTTTGGGCTAATAATTGTCCCGTTTTAACACTTCTGATTATGTGAATATTTTTATAATCTATTTTGCCCCTTTCATCCTGTAATAATTCGGGTTTATTCGAAGAATCAAAATAGATCTTAATATAGCCCCGAGTAGATGAAATGGGAGTTTTCCCCTTTGCCACAAGAATTTTGATTAAATACTTGGATTTTTGAACCATTTCTTCGATTGCTTTGTCTAAAATTCCAAATTTAATACTATTTATTTCTAAGAGAGAATATATATCAGAAATAGCTATCATCCTTCCTCCATTTTTAGGAGGATGAATCAAAGCATAGGCTTCTATTTTATCTAGGGAGACTTCTAAATCTAATTTTGCATCTATGGGAATTCCGCCGGACCATTCTCCAATGCGGTGCTCATTTCCATCTGCTTTTTTGATGATATCTTCAATTTTTTTTAAATCTATTTTTACGATTCCAAAAAGATGAATCCTGTTCATGACTTCTTCGAGACTAATTGGTTTTCCTTCTCTTCCACCGGGATATACTGTGAGAATTGCAAATCCTTCCAGATTTTTTATGAGAAAGCTACCTTCTTCTTTTGATTCAATTTCTTCTAATAAAAGATCAGCGTATGACGAGGAATTACTCATCTCGTTTCAACCATGACACAGGCATGGGCCAAAAAATTTTTTCCACTCTCTTCTAATAGGGTGATAATTTCTTCACTTTCAGCTCCGGGTTGGAGCCAAAAATTATCATAACCACTTTGGATAGCATTTTTAATTAGGGGTAGGGCAATAGAGGGAGGAATCACAATATTTAGAATATCGGGAATAAAGCCTAACTCTTCAATTGTATGATAGGCTCTGTCTCCGTCTATTGTGGTGGCTTTGGGGTTAATCCCATAAATAGAGTAATTTTTATTTTTAAGATCCCTATAAATAATATTACCATATTTTGTAGAGTCATTTGTTGCACCAATGAGGGCAATCTTTACGTCTTTTTTTTTCAGAAGTTCTAGGATTTTATTTTCCATTTTTTATTCCCTGTGGTCATAAAATTGATATACGAAATTTTCAGAGGCCTTCACTTCGAGTCCATAGACAAGCTCACTCACAATGAACTGATTGGTAATTTTTAAAAGATAGAGTTCAGCAAGATACTTCATTTTATCGAGGGAAACTTTTTCTTTGATAGCGGGACCCTCGTTGTGATCGAGTTTCGCCCAATCAAGTAGAATTAACTTTCCCCCCATTTTAGCAGATCGGATAAGTCCATCCATTGCAAGTCCGGGGTTTGGAAATGTCGATAAACTCAAGGAAGCAAATATTACATCGGGATGGGGAATCCACTGGGGCAAAAGAGGTGTATCATTTTTTTCTAAATAAACTGTTGAAAAGTTTTTTATATTGTGTTCGACTTTTCTTTTAAGTACAAGATCGATAAGTTCAGCCTGGCATTCAACACCCCAAAGCCAGGAGTCTCTATCCATTTTTTGTTGGAGGTAAGGTATGAAAAATCCCATACCCATACCAAAATCTACTATATTTTTAGCACCTTTCAAAGAAATGCTCTGCATTACTTTTTCCGGGCTACATAGGCTTTTTCTTCGACTGGATAAAAGGAATTCCTGGTAGTTGAAATCCTCATAATAGTCCATATCTGGTGTATAATTTCCCATACTTTCCCTATTTTAATGAATAATTGAGCTTTTTTTGAAAAAATCCAGAAACTCTATCAGACATAATTCCAGTTAATCCGATTATTTCCATATGGCAATCGGAAAACAAATAATGAAAAATGGTAAGAAAGCCGTTTATTTTTACAGGATTCAGTAATATGTCCCGTTGTGTTCTGGAGAATTTTTCATGAATGTAAAGCAAAAACCAATTTCCTCTTATAATTTAAGTCGGTCAGTTATTAATATGATAGTGCAAAAAATCATGTTTTCATATATTTCAATTAAAAATTGGATAAATTATAATTCTTTTATATTGCTAAGATTGACTTTCATTTTTATTTTAATTGGTAGAACTGAAAATATTTACTCTGAAAATTCAAAAGAACCACTCTCTCCCGATACTCCTATTCAAATTAAAGCGAAGGTTACTGAAGATAAAAACTCTGTCATTATAACATGGACTCCACCGAGAGAAGAGGGGGATATAATCATAGCCCGAGCAAAAAGCATGATCGATACACCCGACAAACTCTATATAGCGGACTCCCTCGGGATTTTGTCATACAAAGATGAAATCCGAGTCAGTGAATACAAGGATATCAATCTCCGACCCGGTCAATACTACTATGCAGTAGCACTGGTGAGTTCAGTTCGTAGAAGGCAGGTTCAACTTCTACCGGAAAAAAACTTTACAACAACCCCAGTAACAATTTTTGAAAATGAAAATCCACCTACATCTACTGTGGACTCAAGAAGATTCATAAAATCTATAGACATTCAAAAAGTTGATACCGGCTTAAAAATTGCTTGGGAGCCTCCAGATGATGCAGATAGATCAAGACCAATTTATAGTCTTTATCGATCTAACTCACCTTTGAATACAGTAGCAGCTCTCAGGAATGCATCCAAGGTAATTGAAATGGATCATCCTGACACAACATTCACCGACAGAAGTAAATATGCTGTATCCGGAGTGTACTACGGAGTTTCTATAACTATTAAAGGGGAAGAGTTTATACCTTTACAAGAGGATGTTTCATTTGCTAGATACGGCACTACTCCCCCTAAGAAAAAGAAAAAGAAGTCCTTAGCCAAAGATGAGGAAGACGGGGACGAAGAAGAGGAAGAAGATGACGAAGAAGAAAAGTCACAAGGGAAATCCAAGAAAAAAAATAAACTAAGCAAAAAGATTTCTTCGAATACACAACCGGATTTAGGTTTAGTAAAACATGAAAAACCCCTCACTGTCAAAGAGGGTAATTATATTCACGAAATCAATATAGAGCTTTTAAAAGAAGGGATGTTACTCACCTGGAGTCCGCCTGTGGATGTGGAGTTAGAGGGGATTGTGTACTCCATTTATCAATCTACCGCCCCATTGAAAAATGTTCAAAGTCTATTGGATAAAGGGACAGCGAAAAAACTAGGGGAAGTGAATCATCCTGAAACCAAGTACCAGCTGAAGAAAGAAGATAAAAAGAAGATATTCTACTATGGTGTGACAGTAAGGCTCGAGTCCGGGGAAGAATTTGGTCTATTAGAAGAAAATGATTCCTACTTAAAAATTTTTCCAGAGGCTTACACAAATCTAATTAAGAACGAGAACACTCCTAAAGTAGAAGAGGAAAAGCCAGCTCCAGCTCCGGAAAAAGAAGAGGAGAAACTCCCTAAACCAACCAATAAAAAACCCAAAACTTCGGAAAATAATGAATTTAATTTGATTATGTCCGAATATTATAAAAAGGGCAAGTTTACTGTAGCCCATGAGAAGTTGCTCCTTTTAGCAGAAACAACTGAAGATCCTAAGGAACAGGGAAAGGCATTGTTTTATGCGGCTTTATGCCAATACAATAAAAAGAATTATAAGGAAGCTCTGAAACTACTTCTCAAAGAGGAAGTCCAAAAAAATTATGAACCGGATCGAGTTGAGTTTTATATTAATCAGTGTCTCAAAAATCGGAGTGACGGTTGAGTAGATCCTTTTTTGGTATTGCCGGAACTACCCTAATTTTATTGGGGTTACTTATCGGTGGATACGTTCTCTCCAGAGACATCCGAAGTATATCCAACCAACAATCTATTAGCAGTGTGGCTAGTGTTGTAACTTCGGACAATGTGGAAGAAAAACTCAAAGAAGGAGAAATCCTTTTATTACAAAATAATAAGATCAGCACAGAAAAAGCTCTCAATTTATTCAATGAGCTAGCCGCTAAAAATACATCTTCCGAATTTAACAACAGAATTCGTTTTGGTCTGGGTGTTGCCCTTTATAAAAATAAAGATAGATTGGTTGCATTGGAAATTTTTAAGGAACTTAATCAAATCAAAGATTTAAAAAAGGATGAAAGGGAAAAAGTAAGCTATCATTTAGGAAATATACTTTTACAAATAAACCAGGAAGAAGAAGGCAAAGCACATCTTGAAGATGTACTACGATCAAGTGATAATCATAAGTTAAGATCGGGTGCTTTTAATTCCCTGGCAGATTTTTATTTGAAAAGAAGGGATTCCGACAAAGCTCGTAAAAATTATATACTAGCAGTATATGAAGATCCCAATAACATCCATGCTCGAATAGGTTGGAGAAGGGCAATTCGCTCCCTTGGAAGGAATATGGACTCTCTAGATTTATTTGATGATTATATCGAAGAGCAACCGGTAGCACAATACAAAATCCAAGAGAACCAAGAAAATTCAGCAAATGGAGTAGCGCATTTAGAAAAAGGTCGTTATTTTTTTGATAGAAAGGATTACAATAAAGCTATTTCTCATCTAAATAAAGCTCTGGGCTTTCCCCTGAATACAGTTTCTAAGGAAAGGGCATTTCATTACTTAACTGAATCCTATTTTGGATTGGGAAAAAATTCACAGGCTCTCCGTTATGCACAAGAGACCCTCTACAATCCCGTATCAAATTTAGACCCAGCGGCGCATTATCGAAAAGGTACGATATTTTATAAACAGGGTAAATACACAGAAGCCGCTGCAGAATTTGATTCTGTTATAGATAAATATCCTAATTCTCCTTATTTGGATAAGGCTAAGGCATACAAAAAAGAATCTTTAACCATGATTGGGGAAAATCAGAAGTACAATCCTGAATCAACTCTGGATAAACCGGAGGACAATGTTATGGATGAAAATGAAGAGGAATAGAAAGTAAATCCCGGGCTTGCCGGGATTTGATTAGGTTAGTATCTAGGAATAGAAGAATCCACTTCCATTGTGTATGACTCTATACCACCTTTTAGGCTTTTTACATTGGGTAGACCATGCCCTTTAAAATAAGAAGCCGCTTCTAGACTTCTAATTCCATGATGGCAATAAAATACAACTTCTGTATTCTTATCCATTTTATTTAAAATCTCATAAGCTAGTTGTTGTGTGATAACTTCACTTCCTGGAAGTTTTGCAATTTCAATCTCCCAATCTTCTCTGACATCAACTATTTTTATAACAGATCCAGAGTCCAATTTTTGCTTTAGCTCTACTGGAGAAATCTGTAAGAGCTTATCAACTTCTGCTGATTCATAGATGTATTGAATTGCATTATTAACTTCCTTATCTCTCTTATGATTGATCATAACATTTTCTAGAGATTCTTCCAAGGAATAACCGCAACTAGAACAACCACCTATGTGATACTTCTGAAATAAAGCTCTTTTTGCACTTGGAAAATTTGATAAAATTTCTCCCATACTTGTAGATGGAGTAATCTCAACTCCTGTTGTTGAATTCATAGTTTTCCCTCGTTAATAGATTTTATAAGAGTATATTTCCATTTTGGAAAGATTTCTAACCCTGGAAATACCTTTGATTCCATTGTATAGAATCATTTGTAAGGGTAAATATAAATTTAGATTGATTATAAAAATATTGCCAAATTTACCTACGAAAACCAGCCCAGCTTAATTGCGTAATAATAAATAATAAATCGGGGAGCTCTTGAAAAACTGCTAAAAAGAAACTTCCAATAGGGCATTTTTAAAGTTCCCACTAAAATTGCCATCCAAGAATAGGGCAGGGGTGTGGTGGCGGCTAGAACAACTGCCCAAACTCCATATTTTTCTAGGTGAACAATTAATTTTTCTTCATGGTTTTTCAAGAAGTTTTGTATTTTGTTGATTTTAGGAAAAATATACCTTCCTAAGAAATAAGAGATACTCCCTCCGGTTATACTTCCCGCACTTGCATAAACTATAACCGGAATGTCAGGTAGTTCACCAGCAACTGCCAAAAATAAAAATGCATCGGGAATCATAAATGCGGGGAGAGAATCACTTAAAAGGATTCCCAGCCCAACTCCATAAACTCCAAAAATATTGATAAATTGAATGGATAAAATATGAATAGGTTCTTTTAAAAAATGAGATAAGGCTACAATTACAACAATTATCCCAAGTAAAGCATAAATTGCCTTAAGGAGTAAGGCTTTCAGTTCATTGTCCAATGTTTACTTCCTGTGAAACATTTTTTCTAGATCATCTCGGGAGAGCTTTATGAGAGTAGGTCTTCCATGAGGACATCGAGAAGGGTTGTCACAATAACTCAATCTATTTAATAATTCTCCGAGGATATGATCAGACATATGATCTCCTTTTTTTATGGCAGAACGACAGGCTACACATTTAGCCATCAAATCATAAAGCTCTCTCTCTTCAGATTGATTTCCAGTTCTATTTAAAAAATCAAGTATAACTTCTTTTTCGGTGCCGGCTTCTATGAATACGGGTGCTTCCCGAACCAAAATTGTACCCCCACCCAAGGAATCTAAAAAAATACCCACTTTTTCATATTCCTTTTTTCTTTCTATAATTTCCTCTGCTTCTTGAATGCTCAGATCAATGCGGATCGGCGAAAGCAGAGGTTGTGATACTTTTGTTGATTTTTTAAAACTATTTAAAATTTCTTCATATCTAATTCTTTCATGGGCAGTGTGTTGGTCTATTATATACAATCCATCTTCTGCTTCTGCCAGGATAAATGTTTCAAACAAAATTCCAAAATGTTTTTTGGGAATAAACTCACGATGAACAATTTCGTGATTGGAAGTAAGCTCATTTAGATTTGTTCCCGCACCCACATTTTCCACAGAAAAACCCTTGATACCCAGGGGATTTTTGAAAAGATCATTGTGCAAAATAGATTGAAAAGTGTTTTTTTCGGAGGATTCAAAATTATTTTTTGTAGGAATGGGAGAAGATAATCTTTTTTTTAATTCTAAAAAAGTTACAGGTGTTTTTGATCGTAATACATTATTGACTGATTCCAGGAAAAAAGAATTAAATCCTTCTTCATCTAAAAACCGTATTTCTTTTTTTGTTGGATGAACATTTACATCAATATATCTTGGATCAATTTCAAAAAATAAAAAACTCCAGGGATGGGCACCATGTGGAAGCAATTCATCATAAGACTTTTTTAGTAGATAAGAACTATTTTTTATTTCAATCGGTCTATTATTGATAAAGAAAAATTGACCGAGTCGGTTTGACCTATAAAAATCAGGGTCACTGATAAAACCATGACACTTTATACCCCTTCTTTCTAATTTTACTTCCAATAGATGATTTCCAATATTTTCGCCAAAAATATCTGTAATACGACTTTCTAAAGTCCCCGATTTTAAATTATAAATTTTCTTATCATTTAGAATAAATTCAAATTCTATTTCTGGTCTTGAGAGGGCGAGAACATTGACCCTATCTTTAATTTTTTTGTCTTCCGTCTTATCTGATTTTAAAAACTTCCTTCTTACGGGTGTATTGTAAAAGAGATCTTTTACTTCTATATAGGTTCCTTTGCGTCCCTGAACATTTTTTACGGATAGAATTTTACCCTGCTCGGAATCAAGTTTTAATGCGGGAGTAAAGTCATCACTTCCACTAATTATAGTTAAGCGAGATACAGAGGCAATAGAGGAGAGAGCTTCCCCTCTAAATCCATAAGAATGCAAATTTTCAAGATCCTGAAAGGATTTTATCTTGCTTGTGGTATGCCTTTTAAGGCATATTTCCAAATCATCCTGTTCAAAGCCAAAACCATTATCAGAAATAATAATTTTTGAAAGGCCTCCGTAGGTAGCCTCAATGGTTATTTTATTGGCATTGGCATCGAGTGAATTTTCAACTAGTTCTTTTACCACCGATTGGGCGGATTCAATCACCTCACCAGCGGCTATTTTGTTAATTAATGTGGGATCCAGTTCTTGGATTTTACCCATTAATGAGTACTAATTGAGTCCTTGCAATCCGTGCAGGTTCCCCTTATAGTTATAGAAATATCATCCGAGTGAAAATGAAAATTATCTACCTTGAATAAATTTATAAAATCCTTAGAAGCATAGTCTTTCACTCGTCCGCAAGATTTACAGATTAAATGTGCATGATTTTCAAGCATTGCATCATATCTTGCTGATTCTGAGTTGATGTCTAATTTTTTTATTAAACCGGCTTCTACAAGATATTCCAATGAATTGTATACAGTAGCAAAACTAAGTTTATCTGTTAAATTTCTAGCCGAATCATAAACCATTTTTGCAGTTGGATGATCCATTCTAGATTTCATATTTTCGAATATTATCTTTCTATGACGTGTTAGATTTTTCATAATTTTATCATCTCTCTTATAGTTACTCTTATTCTAAGCTCTCAAAAAAATATGGTCAAACAATATTCCTTCTGTAGAAGGATAGAGGAATGTGATTTTTATCATATAAAAATATATTTAGACTAAATCCAAAAACACAGTTCGAAAATGTTTTACCCTATTTTTAGACAATAATTCACTGTAAAATATGAAAATTTATGGTATAAATTTACTATCGGCCACTGCTTCCCTTTCTGCTGAAATTTATGCAGAGATTTTTGGAATGAAAATCATAGCTAAGGGAGAAAAACACTCTGAGATTCTTTCATCCTCTGGAATTAAAATCATATTTAGCCCGGATGACAGAAATTGTCGGGTCAGTCCGGGATCATTAACAATTGATGGAAATCCTTCAGAAAAATTCATTCAATCTGATTTTTTTAAAATTGAGCAAACTTTTCCCCATCAAAAATATCTTTCCTATTTAGATAGGTATGACAATAGAATTTGGTTTTTACTAAATTAGGGGAGATCTCTTTCTTTTTCTAATTCTTCCAATTCGGGGCCCAAATAATTTGCAATCAATGAATGCAAAAGATAGATAAGGGGAGTGAGTCCGATGGCTATGAATAATTTGTAAACAAAGTTGGTACTCGCTATTGATGTGAGTTCATTAAATGGTAACTTGTTTCCAAAGGCTATAAATATAACAACAAAGGAATCTATCAATTGAGATACCACTGTGGAGCCAGTTGCCCTTAACCAAATATGTTTATTTTTTGTTTTCATTCTTAAGTAATGAAAAACATTAATATCTATCATTTGACCTATAACGTATGCAATGATCGATCCCACAATTACCAACCCTGAGTTAGCGAATACTTTTATAAAAGAAGCATCATCTACAGGAGAGATTGAAATTGCGGGGATTTTAAGGTCTATCACAATAATTGCATAGGCTAGTAAAATCATAACCATTCCCAAAAATGTAGTATGTTTTACTGCTCTTCTGCCATAAAATTCATTTAGAGTATCTGTTATTAAAAATGTTACTGGAAAAGGTATTACACCCATAGTTAAAGTAAACCCCATAAACGAAATAAGTTTACTTCCGGTTAGTTCAGCCATTAATAAAAAAGTTAAAAATGTTGATGTTAACCACATATATAAAATTGATTTTTTGTCTTTAAACATTTAGTTATTTTCCTGTTTTTGGGATATGCTTACTTTTAAATTTAATTC
>CANGZW010000023.1 GCA_947458405.1 Leptospiraceae bacterium | reverse complement strand
ATAGCCTCAATTGCATTTTTTATCAGATTATTTATAACTCCCAAAAATAGTCTTTTATCTAAAAAAACCTCTGGTAAATTTTTAGAAAGTCTTACACTAAATTTTATATCTTCTCTATCCTTAAATAAATTTATAGATTCTTCTATGATAGGATTTATATTTTGATTTATTAAGACAGGAGATGGCATTCTTGCAAATTCAGAAAACTCTTTTACTAAATGCTCTAATACCCTAACTTGACCGATTATTGTTTCTGTACCAGTTCTAATAATTTCTTCTAATTTTTCTTTATTGGGACTGTCCAATTTTCTCTTTATTCTCTCTGCTGATAATTGAATGGGGGTAAGAGGATTTTTGATTTCATGTGCCATTCGTTGTGCGACTTCCTTCCAGGCGGCAACCCTTTGAATGTGAAGAATTTCTTCTTTTTTTGACTTTAAATCTTTCGTCATTTGATTGAAGGATTCGATTAAAATACCCATTTCACCTTCCTCTTTATTTTCTAATACAAAATCCGTATCACCTTTTGAAACTCTTTGTGTTGCTCTAGCTAAATCAACTATAGGTCTCGAAATTTGTCTCGCTAAAAAAAAGGAAACAAATATAGAAACTGCAAACATACCAATTGAGAATAATCCAAGTGAAAGTCTTAGTGCAAAAGGAACTTTTTCTTTCCAAAGTTGTGCTGTGTTATAGGAATTTTCTGTATTTATTATTGTAAAAACATTTTCTTCATTACCACTGTGTATCTTTTTTCCCAGAATTATAAAAAATTCATCTCCAACAATATTCATTTTCATTAGGATAAATGCTTTATTTATTAAATATAAATTTAAGGATTTAAAAGATTCTCCTTCTATTAAAATAAACTTATCAAGATTTATAAAAGAATTTAATTTATTACTTTCAAATTGAAGTTTGTTTTCAAAAAAAATTGAAATATAGTACTCGTCACTTGGTATATTATTTTTTACTAATATAGGATACATTAATTCAAATTTTTTTATTTTATTTTGTAATATTAAATCATTAAGTTTATTTAATTTATTTTTCAATATAATTCTATCATTAACTTCCTCTCTAATAATATTATTTTTAGAAGAAATGAGAGCTTTTGATATGTCTATTCTATAAAAAGTTTCAACCAATCTACTGACTACATTAGATGATAATATAAAAATAGGAATCGATGGTAAAATTGATACAAAGATAAAAGCTACTGTAAGTCGATATCGTATTACACTTCGTATTTTTCCAGTTTGTTTGTTTCTGAAATTTCTATACAGATAGGAAATGATTAAAGAAAAGGTAAAAAAAGGAATTATAAAGTAAATATAACCAAAAATTCTATCTACCAAATCTACATCATTTGTACCCGAAAATATGATTGATTCCGCCAATAAAATTGCAACAATTGTACAAAATAAAAAAATATAAAAATCTCTAATGTAATATTTTAATTCATTTGAGATTTTAAGATTTTTAAAAAAATTCATTTCTTTGGATTTATAAAATCATTATGAACTAAATCAATTAATGCTTCTATTGCAATATCTTCATCGATTCCATCTGCAATTATTTTAAATTCAGATCCAGGAGATAAAGCAAGCATCATTAAACCCATAATGCTTTTTCCATTTACTTCTACTTCATCTTTTATTACTTTAATTTCACTATTAAATTTTGAGGCTGTTTGCACGAAGATACTAGCCGGTCTTGCATGCATACCCTGCCCTCCATCCCTAATTTTCATATTTATTTCTTTCAATCTATTTTTCTCTGATACATTTTTTCCGTGATACGCTTATTAAAATCCCTAGCACCAAAACTTCCCATATTTTTTAACCTTTGATTCATAGACGCTGTTTCGACTAAAATTGGAATATTCCTGCCAGGTTTAACAGGTATTCTAATCAAAGGAGTTTTTACTCCTAAAATTTCGTCAAATTCTTCATCTAATCCTGTTCTATCGTAATACATATCTGGATTGGCTTCTTCAATATTTATTATTAATTCCACCTGCTGATTATCTCTGACTGACCCTACTCCAAATATATCCTTAATATTAATTATTCCCAAACCCCTAATTTCCATATGGTGTCGTAATAAATCCGAACAAGATCCCTCTAGATAACTTTCTGCAATACGTTTAATTTCAACCATATCATCTGCAACGAGTCTATGTCCTCTTTCAATTAATTCTAAAGCGGTCTCACTTTTTCCAACTCCACTTTTGCCTGATAATAATATTCCAATTCCAAATACTTCTATTAATACACCATGCCTCATTGTACGTGGAGCTAAACTTCTATTTAAAATATCTGAAATTATTGTAATGAATTTATGGGTAGGCATTGTTGAGATGAAAATTGGGATGTCTTTTTCTCTAGATTTATTGATCCACTCATCCGGGGGATAGTTACCATGAGTAAAAATAATACAATTTAAAGAATAAGAAAAAAATTTATTTGCGATATCCCTAATTTTATCTTCTGATAAAGAATTTAAATATGCCCATTCTCCTTTTCCAAAAATTTGAATTCTGTCATGAGCAAAAAAATCAAAAAACCCTGTGAGAGATAATCCAGGTCGATTAATTTCAGTATTAGAAATTTTTTTATTTAAGCCATTTGAACCTGAAATTAATTCCAAATGTAATTCAGGATGATCTTTTATCATTAATTCAACTGAAAGGGGAACGCTCATCTTAATTATCCATTCAAATCCTTTACTCTTTTTCTTCTATTGGCTGGTAATATTTGTAAAATCTTTCTATATTTCGCAATAGTTCTTCTTGCAATGTCTATTCCCTGCTTTTGTATTATTTCTACTATATCCTGGTCGGATAGGGGGAATTTATCATCTTCATTTTTAATTAAATTTTTAATAATATCATGGATTTTTTTAGATGATTCCATGTTTCCAGATTGTGATTTAACTCCAGATGAAAAAAACCATTTCAGCTCCAAGACTCCCCAAGATGTCTGTATATATTTATTGGAAGTTATTCTGGATATTGTAGATTCATGCATATTTAATTTTTCAGCTATATCTTTTAGAGTTAATGGCTTAACATGATTAATACCTAGTCTAAAAAAATCTATTTGATACTCCACTATTGAATTCACAACTCTAAAAAGTGTTTGCCTTCTTTGATTAATTGATCGAATTAACCATTGAGCTGAATTCATTTTTGAGATTAAATATTCTTTTTCAGTAGAGCTATTTATATTAATCAATGCTTCTTTATATTCTTTATTTATTTTTAATTTAGGAATCCACTCATCGTTTATAAATATATTAAACTCACCATCTGATTCTTTTATAACAACATCAGGTACCACATAATCAACTTTTTTATAATTATATTGCGAGGCAGGATAAGGAACTAATTTTTTAATTAGTTTCGTTAAATCCTCTATTTCTTCCTCAGTTAACTTCATTAATTTACTTATTTTTTTATAATCTAACCTTTCAAGTTCTTTGAAGTATTTATTTATCAATATGTGAAGTTCTTTATTTTCAGGATATATTATAGTAGATTGAATAAATAATGAATGTCTTACATCACGAGCTCCAATACCTACTGGATCAAGTCTATGAATGTAGTATAAAATTTTTTGAATTTTTTTGGGAGTAATACATAATTCTTTAGACAAAAAATCAATAGGAAAAGGTATAAATCCTTTCTCATCAATCATAGAAATTAAAATTTCAGCTATTTTCATTTCACTTAAATTTAGATTAGTTAATCTCAACTGTGAAATAAGTTGTTCATTTAATTTATCACTCAAAGGAGAGGATTCAATCATTTTCTGATTTCTATTTGCCGCTTCATTATCATAGAATGCAGGACCATCTATACTATATGTATCCTGCCAAGAAATATCAGAATTTTTTACAGATTCTCTAATTTCCATTTTTTTGACGTCCGAAATGGAGTACACTTCGGGAGTTTTGGTTTTTTCAGAGCTATTTATTTCTTCTAATAATGGATTCTCAATAATTTCATTTTGAATTTTTTCTGCTAACTCTTGAGTTGATAGAGGTAATAACTCAATAGATTGACGCAAATCCTGCGTCATAATTAATTTCTGAGTTTGCTTTTGAACTAATGATTGTGATAACATAATTATAGAGTAAAATCTTCTCCCAAATAAATCCTTCTTGTTTCCGGATCATTTATTAAATCATTTGCAGTTCCACTGATTAATATTTTACCACTGTACATAATATATGCTCTATCAGTTATTTTTAATGTCTCTCTAACGTTATGGTCTGTTATTAAAATTCCAAGACCTCTCTCACGAAGAGCTTGTATCACCATTTGTATATCTTTTACAGCTATCGGATCAACTCCTGCAAATGGTTCGTCAAGTAATATAAAATCTGGATTGGTAGCAAGTGCTCTAGCAATTTCACACCGCCTTCTTTCCCCTCCAGAAAGAGTATATCCTTTTTGATTTGCAACTCTCATTATTTGTAACTCTATTAATAATGAGTCCCTTCTTTCAATAATTTCTTTCCTACTTAAGTCCATCGTTTCTAATACAGCTTCGACGTTTTCGGCGACTGTTAACTTTCTAAATATTGATGCTTCTTGAGCTAAATAGCCAATTCCAAGTCTTGCCCTTTGAAACATTGGAGCCAATGTTACATCTTTATTATCTATAAATACTTTCCCTTCATCGGGTTGCACAAAACCTACAGACATATAAAAGGAGGTAGTTTTTCCGGCACCATTCGGTCCAAGCAATCCTACAATCTCACCCTTGCTTATTTTGAAACTTACCCCTCCCACAACCTTCCTACCATTGTAAATTTTTACAAGGTCTATCATTTGAAAAGTTTTAGTGGAAATTTCACTCATTTTTCTTTTATGACTCCGATTCCGTCTGACATAATAATTCTATTTGAATCTGGGTAAATAATAATCAGTCCACAATAAATTTTGGATCCCTCTCTTTCAATTGAGGGGTTCCCTTCGACATGTATAACTTTATCTTTTTCATAATAAGTTGCATACTGTCCTCTAATTTTTCCATTTTCTGAATCTATTAACACATTTCCTCGGGCTACAATTTCATTTTTCTCCGAGAATCTTTCTATTTCAACAGTAGTGAGAGTTGATGTAGTCTGTCCCTCACTATTTATAAACTCTATACTGGGATTCTTTGTTATATGTGTATATCCATTTAGTTCATTATGCTCAAAAAGTGAACCTAATATTCTAAGATTACCCTTTATATCTAAAAAAATAAATTCTTCATTAGATTCTAAATTTTTATAATTTTCTCCAAATGCAGTAAGAATATTTCCCCTAAAAACATAATCTTCTCTCAATACTTTTGAATCACCATGAAGTTTGATCATTTGGTCTCTTTCTTTGTTTTTAGAGATTGATTCAAGTAAGTGTCCAGAAAAAATTGAAATTATTTTTTTTTCCTTACTATTATTTTTTATATCATCAATAGAATTTTCATCAACAGAAATATTTTCCTTAGAAACACGAAGCATTACTGTATTTTCTTTTAAGTGTGTTATTTTAGTCTGATTATTATATCCTGCTGATTTAGCTGTTAAAAATGTATCACTACCAAATATAAATGGTTGATTATCCAATTCTAGTAATCCATCTTTTTCATAATAAACTGCAGAGTTGCTTAAAATTGTATAATCAGGATCTTGAACAATTACCGATCCTTCAAGTGAAATTTTATTTTCCTTAATATATCTCACTATTTTATTTGATGTGAGCTTTGTTAATTTAGAATTTGCGTTATAATAAAACAAAGTAGGTCTTCCTTCAAGTATCACAGTTTCGAGAAGTTTATCATATATTCCTTTTTCAGAAGTTAATGAAACTTTGTTATCTTTGTCCTCTACTTTTACTCTTCCACGCAACAATCCTACCAGTGCATCTGATCCTATAATTTCAATATGGGATGAAGTTAACCTAATATTTCTATGTTGAATCCAGGCTCCTTCTGTTAAGGAAAATACAGTAATTGGAAAGCCCTGATAAATTTTATCCTCTTGGATTAAAGCACCACCACCCCATGAAGTTGGAATTTTACTTGCTTTTCCAGTCTTATCTGCTGGTAGATTGGGAATATTTCTACCTGATTCATAAACAGAAATGGGAGGTAATAACAAAGGTGGTCTTGAGTTTGAAACTATTCCTTTCTGAAATAATAAAATAGTACATATTAAGTAACTTATTATCTTATTTTTCAAGGGGATTACTTCCTCCAGATGTAATACCTTCTGGCTTTAAAATTTTATATTTGTTTAAAGAATTATCTGCAATTAAGCCAACTCCTCGTATTACAGTTCCTGAAGATTTAATTAATACTTTTTTGTCAGACGATAAAGTATTTGTTTCGGTATTCATCTCAATTTCTTCTGCTTCAAGAATTTTTCCATCAGTAGATTTCATATAAATATTTCCAAATGCTTTAATTAAGTTTTCTTTTTTTAAGATTTCCCCTTTATCGGCTTTTATTTTTGATTTAATTTTTCCATTTTCATATTGCTCTACTTGTATATTGTAAAGAATTGATCTATCATTTTTTTTAAAATAATAAGTTTCTTCAGCATTTAATTTCCATAAAAGATTACCTTTTGAATCTATTGCCGTTCTCTGAAAATTTTTAATTGTAATTGTGGAACCATGCTCTTTTTCAACTTCATTAACTCTTATTGTAGTGTCTTTTTTGCAATGTAAAAATATTATTAATAATATTATTAAATATAATTCAATATATTTTTTCATATTATTTATAAAACTTAGAATCATGTTAGATAAGAAATTATAATAATATTTCTTTTTTAACAATTCTATCTATTTTTAGTAAATTTTTTAAAAGATCTTCTGCTTTATTTAAATAATATTGTGTAGTAGAATCAGACTTAGCAGAAGGAGGATCAGGGTGTACTTCCATAAATAGTCCTTCAATTCCCACTGAGACTGCCCCCCTCATCAAATCAGGGATAAATTCTCTTTGACCTCCAGTTGTATTGCCAGCCGCTCCGGGAAGCTGCGCAGAATGAGTCCCATCAAAGATTATAGGTATATCCATGCTATGCAGAATAGGTATTACACGAAGGTCAAAAATTAAGTTATTGTAACCGAAACTAGCACCTCTTTCTGTGACGAGATATTTTTCAGACCCACTTTCTTGTATTTTTGTAACTATATGTTTACAATCATTAGGAGCTAAAAATTGTCCTTTTTTAACATTGACCCATTTCCCAGTTCTAGCGGCAGATTCTATTAAATCTGTTTGCCTGGATAGAAAGGCAGGTATCTGATAGATGTCTATGACATCTTTGAGTGGCTCAATATGACCTGTTTCGTGCACATCGGTTAGTACGGGAACATTATATTTATTTTTAATATATTCTAAATTTTTTATTCCTTCAATAAGTCCCGGTCCGCGATACGAGTGAATTGATGATCGATTTGCTTTATCGAAACTACTTTTGAAAATATAAAAAATGCCTAATTTATTACATATTTCTACCATTTCTCCTGCTACTTTATCAAGAAGATTCCTATCTTCCATAACACAGGGTCCCGCAATTAAAAAGAATGGCTCATCTCCACCAAAATGTGAATTATTTAAAAATGCCCTTTTAGTAACTTTTTGATTCATTTTTCCCCCTTAATGCTAAACTTTACCGCCGCTCTTATAAATCCTGAAAACAATGGGTGAGGATTAATTGGCTTTGATTTAAACTCAGGGTGGTACTGAACCCCTACAAACCAAGGATGATCATGTACTTCAACTATTTCTACTAACTTCTCATCAGGTGATACACCTGAAATTGTCATACCACCTTTTGTTAAGTCATCACGATATCTTAATGTAAACTCAAACCTATGTCTATGTCTTTCATTAATTTTTTCTTGTTTGTACTCTGAGAATGCCAGAGTATTTTTTTTGATTATACATGGGTAGGTGCCAAGCCTCATAGTTCCCCCCATTCTATCAATATCAGCCTGTTCTTCCAATAAAGATATAACTGGATTTTTTGTATTGGGAACAAACTCAGTAGAGTGAGCATCCTTCAAGCCTAAAACATTTCTTGCAAATTCAATTACAGCACATTGCATTCCCAAACATATCCCAAAAAAAGGTATTCCTTTGGTTCTTGCATAATTTATAGCAATAATTTTACCCTCAATCCCACGTTCCCCGAATCCCCCGGGAACCAAAATCCCATGAACATTTTTTAATATATCTTTTGGATTTAATTTTTCCAAATCTTCAGGGTTTATTTTTAAAAAATCAACCTTAACATCATTGGATATACCTCCATGAGATAAGGACTCATAAATTGATCTATATGCATCTTGAAGACTAATATACTTTCCAACTACCGCAATTGTAATATGTTTTTGTGCAGATTTAATTTTTTTAATTATTTTTTCCCATTCATTAAAATTGGACTTACCAATTTCCATACCAAGATTTCGTAATACAACTTCATCCAACTTTTCATCTTTATACATTTTGGGAATTTCATAAATTGAATCTTTTATATCAACAGCAGAGATCACACAATCTTCTTTCACATTACAAAAAAGAGATAATTTTGATTTTAAATCTTTAGTGAGAGTTTCTCTCACCCTACAGACTAAAACATCCGGTTGAATTCCAAATCCTAATAGTTCTTTTACGGAGTGCTGTGTGGGCTTAGTTTTCGCTTCCCCTGCAACGGAAATTGTGGGAACAAGTGTTACATGTATGAATAATACCTGAGAAGAGCCATGCTCAAATCTCATCTGTCGAATTGCTTCCAAGAAGGGAATTGATTCGATATCTCCCACAGTTCCACCAATCTCAACTAAAATGAAATCAGGTTCTTCTTCTTTTCCAAGTAAATAAATTCTATTTCGTATTTCATTGGTAATATGGGGAACAACTTGAACAGTTCTCCCTAAGTAGTCACCTTTTCTTTCCCGCTCAATCACAGAATGATAAATCTGCCCTGTGGAAATTGAGTTTTTTCGGCTGAATTCTTTGCTGGTAAACCTTTCATAGTATCCTAGATCCAAATCGGTTTCCGCTCCATCATTGGTTACAAATACTTCCCCGTGTTGATAAGGACTCATTGTACCCGGATCTATATTGATATAAGGATCCATTTTTTGGAGGGCTACTGTGTAACCCCTCGATTCCAAGAGACAACCCAATGCTGCTATGGTTACACCCTTCCCCAAAGAGGAGCAAACTCCACCAGTTATAAATATAAACTTAGACTTTATCAAATCCTAACCTCAATTTTCTAGTGACTGAAATGCTTATGATTTAATAAAGTCAAATTTATGAATAGCTTGAATGGATTTTCTGAATAAAGGGACAATCTAATTGGACAATAAGAATTCGAAATTCAAAGAAACTCTTGTTTATTTTGGGAGTCTTTGTGTTTTTTCCTCGACTCTTTTATGGCTATTCCTCTCAAATGATAACTATAAAAAAATAAAAAACCCAATATACAGTGAAACCATATCAAATGATGATTTTTCCATATATTCTACTTTTTTAACATTTTTAAGTGAAATAAATAAAAACTTTCACCATCCCTTAAATTTATTATTGGTTCAAATTACGATTGTTCTACTCATCTCTAGAATATTCTCCATACTTTTCCGTCGAATTGGACAGCCTTCTGTTATTGGAGAAATATGTGCGGGGCTCGCACTTGGTCCGTCACTAATGGGTTTGTTTTATCCTGATTTTTATATTTTTTTATTTCCAGTTCATTCTTTGGGAAACTTACAGCTATTAAGCCAGTTTGGTTTGATAGTTTTCATGTTCGTTGTGGGCATGGAACTAGATATTTCTGTTTTAAAAGAAAAAGCCAAATCGGCAATTCTTATTAGCCATATCAGTATTCTCTTTCCATTTCTATTGGGTTGTGTTTTATCATTATATTTCTTTGATAAATATGCACCTGAAAATATCAGTTTCTTATCTTTTGGACTCTTTTTAGGAATCGCAATGAGTATCACAGCCTTTCCCGTTTTAGCTAGAATTATTCAGGAAAAGGGATTGAGCAGATCCTCAGTTGGTATTATTGCTCTCACCTGTGCCGCTGTGGATGATATTTCAGCATGGACGATTTTAGCACTAATACTAGCTATTATTCAAGCAGGTAGTGTGAATTTGATTTTCTTTATATTATTCTTCGCGATAATTTATATATCTGTAATGATTTACATTACTCAACCTGTTTTAGAAAAAATGAGTAAATTATACATTACAAAAGAAATTATTTCTAGAGGAGTAATTTCTGTTCTTACGATATTAATGCTTTGTAGTGCGATGGTTTCAGAATCTTTAGGCATTCATGCTCTTTTTGGAGCTTTCCTTGCTGGTGTAATTATGCCTACAAATACTAGACTACGAGGGGTGATAACCGAAAAATTTGAAGACTTTAGTTCTGTACTACTTTTACCTTTATTTTTTGCATATACTGGAATTAGAACAAGAATCCAATTATTAAATACACAAGATTTATGGATAGATTGTATAATTGTAGTACTAATAGCTTCCGTTGGAAAAATTTTGGGATCACTATTTGCGGCAAGATTTACAGGAGTTTCATGGAGAGAATCGGCAATTATTGGAATATTGATGAATACAAGGGGGTTAATGGAATTAGTTGTATTAAATATTGGCTATGATATGGGAATTTTGTCTCCAGAAATTTTCACTATGTTTGTTATAATGGCACTGATAACCACTTTTATGACTTCTCCTATAATCTCTTTATTTAATAAAAAAACAAATGAAATTCCAAAAGCAAGTCCGAATAAACAAGTACTGAGTAATAAATTATTAATTGCATTTGGTCCTCCACAATCAGGAGCTAATCTTTTTCAAATTGCTTATGCTATCTTTTCTAAAAATATTTCTTATAGTGCAATACACTTATCACCATTACCAGAAAAGGTTAGTTTAAATATTCCAATTGAAAAGGAGATGGAAAATTTTGATCTTCTTTTAAATTTATCTAAAGAAAAAGGGTTGAAGGTAAATACTATACTACGTCATACAGATTTAATTTCAAGTGAAATAAATAAAACAATTTCAAATGAACAAGTTGATATTCTATTTATGGGAGCAGCAAAAACAATCTTTGGTGACAATGCAGTTGGCGGAAAAGTAGAATCGGTATTAAATGAAACTACATGTAGGTCAGCCGTATTTATCGATAAGGGTTTTAAAGATATTGTTTCTCTTTTAATTTTTTATAAGTACAGTGAAGAAGCAGAAATAATTTTTGAATTTGGTGGAATGATTCAAAAAAATGGAACGAATGACATCACACTAGTATATGAAAAAAATAACGAGCCATCCGAAGAGAAATTAAGAAAATATTTTCAAAAAGGTATCAAAACAATATCAACTGATAAGCAATCTAAAAAAATAATTTCAAGATACTCTTTATTATTGGTGGGCCATAGACATTGGATAGATATGAATTTAAGTATTAAAGAGTCTATTTTTAATGATAAAGAGAATTCAAATAAAGACAATAATACATCTGTTCTAATTTTAAAAGATGGGATACATAGTTTATAAAATTTATGAATATATTAAATATTTTAAATAATTATGGAAAGATGGTAAAATTTTCCCATACACTATTTGCCTTACCATTTGCAGGACTTGCGATGATAATTGCAATACTTAATACAACTTTATCTAAAGAAGAATTATATTTAAAAAGTATATTAATACTACTCTGCATGGTTAGTGCAAGAAATGCGGCTATGGGATTTAATAGATTTGTAGATAAAGAAATTGATAAACATAATCCTAGAACCAAGAATAGAGAACTTCCTGCGGGAATTCTTTCAAATACCTCAGTAATCACTTTTACTATTTTATTTTCATTTATTTTTATAATCAGTACTTATTTCTTAAATATATTTTGCTTTTATGCATCAATTCCTACACTATTTATTATATTGATTTACAGTTATACAAAAAGATTTACCTGGTTTTGTCATTATATACTGGGGATAGGGATTGGCTTAGCACCTAGTGGTGCTTGGACAGCTATTACTGGTGAAATATCCATAATACCATTTATTTGGACGATGGGATTAATGTTCCATATAGCAGGATTTGATATTTTATATTCCACACAGGATATGGAGTATGACAAAATGAATAACCTATATTCTATTCCCTCTAGATTTGGATTGAGCTTATCATTAAACATAGCTAGAATTAATCATTTACTTGCATTTTCTTTATTATTCTACGCAGGTATTATAAGCTCAATGAATAACTATTATTATATATTTTTAATTATTGCAGGAATTTTATTTACAATTGAACATTTAATGGTTAATAAAAATGATTTAAGTAAAGTTCCTATTGCCTTTTTTCACATTAATGCTTCAATTTCAATAGTACTATTTTTAGGAATTTTGTTTGATAAGTGGAATGAGTTACAATTATACATGGGTAATTTAAAATGAAGATAGTTTTAGGAATTGCAGGTGCCTCGGGTTCGATCTACCCTGCTCGATTTTTAAAAAAATTATTAGAACTAGAAGGAGAAACATTTCTAATTGTAAGTCCGGCGTCCATAAGAATTTTTCGAGAAGAGTACACAATAAAAGTGGGTAGCCCGCAAGATATATTAGATTTTGTTATAGAGAAATGGAATGTAGATGTAAAAAATAAAATTCACATTAGACCATTTGGAGATATAGGAGCAGATATTGCTTCTGGATCAAACACATGGTCTTCTATGGTTGTACTACCATGTTCCATGAAAACTATTGCTTCAATAAATGCAGGATTGACTGAAAATTTAATTGAAAGATGTGCTGACGTAACACTTAAAGAAAGAAGAAGACTTATCTTGGTTCCACGAGAAACTCCATATAATCAAATTCACCTAAAAAATATGCTATCTCTTGACCAAGCCGGTGCAATTATTCTTCCAGCTTCCCCTGGTTTCTACCAGCTCCCCAAAAGTCTGGATGATTTGGGAGATTTTATTGCTTCTAGAGTATTTAATTTAATAGGAATTGAAACCGATTTATATAAAAAGTGGTCTCCAGAATAAATAGTATGTCAAAAAAATCAAATGAGTTTGATTTTTTCCCGGAATTATCTAAATTCCCTGAATATTTAGATTACATAAAATCGCTAATTTCACGAGAAGAATTAGCAGAAAAAGAAGAGTTTGAACTATTATATAAAAAATCATCAAAAAAAATAAAAAGAGAATCGGGTCTTTTGTGGTCTTCTGTGGGAATAGTAGATATTAATTTTTTTGGAAATAATCAAATTGAATTAAAAGTAAAAAGATCAGATGATTCAATTAAATCTGCATTTCAAGTTGGTCAAAATGTTAGATTATTTAGAGATAGTGAAAAAAGTACAGAAGAAATTATAGGCATATTAACTAAAATTTCACACTTAGAAGCAGAAATTGTATTCACTGCAGAAGATACTCCAGACTGGATGGATGACAATTTTTCATTAGAAACGTCTTATAGTGATATTACATATAAAGCGATGAGTCATTCTATTCAAGGTTTAATCACAAACAAAAATAAAATAGTATCACAATATATTGATGAAATATTCTCTAACAAAATATATGATACCGAGTTAGATAGTAAAAATATCGATTCTTTATTATTAAATGAAACTCAAAATTTAATATTAAATTTAATAATTAATTCAAATAATTTTTTCTTAGTTCATGGACCACCCGGTACAGGAAAAACCACTCTTATAACAGAAACTATAAAAGAATTGATTAAACAAAATGAAAAAATTTTAATTTGTGCTTCAAGTAATCTAGCAGTTGACCTATTAACTGAAAAATGCAATTCAGCAAATATGAATATTGTTAGGCTAGGAAATCCTATAAGAATATCTAATTCTATACAGGAAGTTACCTTAGAGAAAAAAATACAAAGTCATGATTACTATACTGAAATAAAAAAATACAAGAAAGAAGCAGATGAAAAAATAAAGAAAGCAAGAGCTTACAAAAGAAATTTTGGTAAAAAAGAATACAATGAACGTAAGGAATTATTAAGAGAAGCAAAAGAGTTGTACTCCCTTAGTAGAAAAACACTGGATATTATTATCAATGATATATTTGATAAATCATCTGTTATAGCAAGTACACTTACAGGATTGTACACTTCAAAATATCTAAAAAATATTGAGTTTGATTCAATCTTTATAGATGAGGCAAGTCAAGCGATCGAACCATTATGTTATTTACCTATATTACTTGCTCCTAAAAAAAGAATTGTTTTCGTAGGGGATCCCATGCAATTACCTCCTACTATTTTTTCTTCAAAAAAATCAAACGAAGGATTACGGATTACATTTTTTGAAAAATTATTAAATAAATTTAAAAATAATACTCATAAAACTCAATTTTTAAATATTCAGTATCGGATGAATTCTCAAATTGTTGGTTTTTCTAATCAATATTATTATGATAATAAGTTATTAACAGATAATGAAAATATAAATAAGTCTTTAAATATAAATAAAATAGATAAAAATATACATATCATTTTTATTGATACTGCAGGTACTGATTTTTATGAGACCAGAGAAGAATCCGATTCAATATCTAATTCAGAGGAAGCGAAATTACTTATAAATATATTAAGTAAATTTTATATAAATAACGAGAATTTAAGTAATTTTACCATTGGGATTTTATCTCCTTACAAAGCACAAATTAATTTAATAGAAGAATTATTTATGGAGCATAACTTAAATTCTAATTTAATAGAAATAAATACAATAGATTCTTTTCAAGGTAGAGAAAAGGATTGTATAATTCTATCTCTAACAAGATCTAATATTAATATGGAAATTGGTTTTTTAGAGGATACCAGAAGACTAAATGTAGCCCTAACTCGTGCAAAAAAAGAATTAATAATTATTGGTGATAGCGAAACTATCCAAATAAATTATTATTATAAAAAATTATTATCCTACATAACGGAAATCGGCGGACTTCATAGTGCTTGGGAATTCATTGAATCATGATAATTAAATCTTTTTATTTTACACATGTAGGTAATTACAGATCTATAAATGAAGACACTTTATTAGTCGATGATAAAATATTCCAAACAAAGGGAATGGATTCATTCTCAACACAAATCATATCTACTCAAAATGCAATCTTTGCAATTGCAGATGGCATGGGAGGACATGCAAAAGGAGAACTAGCTAGCCATTCTATATTAAGTTATTTGCGGGATAATAAAAATAATATTAAGACGGAAAAAGACCTAAAAAATACTATTCTTAACTCTCAGAAAAAATTAAGTGATATAGCTAAAAACAATAATAGTTATGGAATGGGTACTACTTTAAGTGGAATCCTTCTATTAAAAAATAAAGGGATTATTTTTAATTGTGGAGATTCTAGAGTTTATCAAATAGACTCTGATGATTTAGTTCGTATTACGGAAGATGACTCAGAAGTTTTTTCAATGTTTAAAAATGGGGAAATTACTGAGGATCAAATAAGACTACACAAAGGTAAAAATATTTTAACTTCCGCAATTATTGGGGATGATAAAGATCGAATTCCCAAGATATCAAATCAAATAGTGAAGTACAAAATAGGAACAAGATTTTTAATCTGTTCAGATGGTTTATGGGAGGGAATTCCTATTGAAAAATTTAAAAGTTTTTTTAGAGAGATTATAAGTGAAGAAGAATTGTGTAAGACACTTGCACAATTTTCCTTAAAATATTCTGGATTAGATAATTTATCGTTTATTTTATTAAAAATTATTGAAATTTGAAATCTCATCCTTCTTAGGGATGAGATTTTACTGATAGATATTATTCTTGAACTGTTACATTTTCCATTATTTTTTCAAATGGAATTTTCTCTTTAGATAGATTTTTCACAGCTGGATGCTCAAAACCTTTTGGAAAGTGTTCTTTGTCGTTAGGATCATAGAAGTATTTGTAATCTTTCCTATGTCCCCATGTGTAAACAGAATTATTAGGATCTTGGTCAATAACAGCAGCTCTTGGACTGATATAACCAACTTTTCCTTCATGTTGAATCTTTATACTATCTCTCACTGACCATCCATGATGTATAAAATCAAGCGCGTCAACAATTGTTCCTTTTTTAATCTCTCCAATTTCTTTTTCCAAATTTTCATCAGAAAAGAGCTTAGTATCCCATGTAATATGAGCTTTTTTCGAGCAATTTGCAAGAAATAAGATAGTAAGTATTATAATTATGTATCTCATCTTTTCTCCTATTGATGGTGGTGTAGACATTCTTCTAATCTTGGATCGCCCACAGGAATTATTTTTGATTTTTCCATTCCTTTTAAGACTGAAAATCCAAACAATCCTAGTAAACCTACACTAGCACCTAAACTGACAATTAGTGTAATAACATCAAAACTTTCAAAGTTACTTGGGATAACGATCCAGAAAATTTCAATAAACTCGGTAAATAAAATCCATACAGAAACTTTTGCTAAAAAATCTATATCTCTCTTGTTTGGACGATTTACAAGTAGTAAGAATGGAATTATAAATTTGATAAAAGGCAAAGCGTAGGAGAATGTTGTCCATCCACCCATCAGCCTCAACTCGTAGAAAAAGGTTTCTTCTGGTAAGTTAGCATACCAGATGAGCATAAACTGAGAAAAACCAACATATGCCCAAAATATACAAAATGACATCATAAATTTTGCTAAGTCATGAATATGATTTTCATTTACAGCACTTCCGTAGAAACCATTTTTCTTTAAATGATGCACAAATAGAAGGAAAGTTGCAAAAGTTGACTGATAAATTCCCGCAAAGATATATATAGCCCACATAGTAGAGAACCAATGGGGAGTTAAAGACATCAACAAATCATAGGCAACAATTGAAAATGTAATAGCAAATACTAGCAAAAAGATTGCAGATAGTTTAGTATTTTTGAGGCTTAAATC
The DNA here is from genome assembly GCA_947458405.1 of Leptospiraceae bacterium. Lineage (GTDB taxonomy): Bacteria > Spirochaetota > Leptospiria > Leptospirales > Leptospiraceae > JACKPB01. The sequence continues at coordinate 21,474 of CANGZW010000023.1, read as the reverse complement.
TACATCTTTTGTTTCATCCTGTTTCACTGAGTTTTTAAGGAATAAATGACCAAAAAATATCCATATTCCAGAGATCAAAATAAGTCGAATTGGAAAAAATGGTTCATTTAACCAACCTGCTTTGTGTTTTAAAAGATGATCCTTTTCGACAACATCCACATGCGACCATTCGTAAATATCATGAACTCCTAAGAGTACCAAGACTGCAAGTATTACAAAGGCAACTGGTAAAAATCTGGAGTAATTTTCAGCTAGCCGTCTTACAGTGATCGACCAATGAGATCCTGTTATATGACTAATTGCAGTAAAAAAGAGACCACAAATTGAAACACCAAAGGGAATGAAAAGGCTGATTAAAAGCACAGACCATCCTAAATTACTATGACCAGATTTTGAAAGATCGGGATTTTTATTTAAAATTAGAAATGATATTAATAGAGAAATTACTCCTATTGTTATCATACCGAGTAGCCATCCCCTAGTTGCTGATGGCATTTTGTAAGTGATTTGATTATCGTTGTATTCCACTTTCATACCGAATTAATTCCCATCCTTCTTAGGCTCAGCATTTTCTGCAGGTGCAGTTTTTGCCTGTGCCAATAGTACATATGTTTCCTTTAGCTTCCTGACATAGAGAACAATTTTCCATCTGTCTTCCTCTGAAATCATAGATGCATAGGCAGGCATTTGCCCATTTCCATTGGTTATTACATGGTAAATTTGACCATCATTCAAATACGCATATGTTCCGTGAATATTCATATTAGGACTATAGTTAAATTTTCCGCCACCTGGAGGTCCAATAACTGGACCATTTCCTTCCCCTTGAGGGCCATGACAGGGATAGCAAAATACTTGAAATTGAGTCTCCCCTCTTTTGAGGTTTAATTCTGTGAGCTTGATACCCTCAGGAATTTTTAAATCCTTAACTCTTTGATCATCTAAGTTAGGACCACTAAGCTGGTATGGAGTATATTCAACTGGTATCGTACCTTCTACAGGGAGTCTTCCTCCAACTTTATTGGGAGCTGTAGGATCATATTCTTGAGCTTCTCTGGCTGGAGAATCGTACATGTCCGGAAAATACTCCCATTCAGGACTTTTTTTATCACAACCAATTAGAAAAAAACTGGCTATTAAAAGTAGAGTCATCAACTTATTATTTAAATTTAAATTATTCATTTCTTACTTTACCACCGTGACATCTTTCGCACCGAGCGATTTTATAAAATTAACTACTTCTTCTTGTTTGAAATTATCAGAGGAAGATGGAATCCAAAGCGCAAATCTATGGCTTGTTATTTCAGGATGCAAAGGCTTTCTAAATCCATGATTAGATTTAGAGAGAGCATAGAGAGATACCACCGCACTCATACCTGCAAAAAATACAGTAGTTTCAAAGGTTACAGGAATATAGGCAGGCCATGCATTGTATGCTTTTCCAGAGTAATTGATTGGCCAATCTACAACATGTGTAAGGTATTGAAACGCAAATCCAAAACTACAACCTACCAAACCCATGAAAAAACTAATCCATGGTATTCCAGATCTCGGTAAGCCCATAGCTTCATCTAAGCCATGAACAGGAAATGGTGTGAGGCAATCAAATCCTGTGTATTTTTTTTCTTTGGTTTTTTCTGCCGCTTCTAAAATTTCTTCCGGAGTATCAAATAAACCAAAAACACCATTGGTAGTTTCTTGGTATGTATGAAATTGTTCTTTTTTAAACCAATACATTTTAGTGTTTTACTCCTTCTTTTATTACTTCTTTGTGAGCATGAGCATTTGCGTGGGCATGCGGCATGACTGTTTTTACTTCTGCCATTGCGATAATAGGCAAAATTCTACAAAAGAGTAAGAAAAGTGTAAAGAATATACCGAATGTTCCAATTAACATTGCAAAATCATAGAATGTAGGAATATATAGAGCCCAATTAGATGGCAAGAAATCTCTGTGTGTTGTCATAACAATCACGAATCTTTCAAACCACATCCCAATATTTACAAAAATGGATACTATAAACATTACTTTTATGTTTCTTCGATTGCTCTCAAACCAGAATACCTGAGGAGACAAAACGTTACAAGAAATCATAATCCAATAGGCCCAAGCATAGGGTCCAAAAGCTCTGTTTACAAAAGTAAATCCTTCGTATTCATTTCCAGAATACCATGCTATAAAAAATTCTGATCCATAAGCATAACCTACCATCAAACCTGTAACCATGATAATTTTATTCATGTTTTCCAAATGCTTAAGGGTAATATACTGTTTGAGATTGAAAACTTCTCTGGCAATAACCATAAGTGTTACAACCATTGCAAATCCAGAAAAAACCGCTCCAGCAACGAAATAAGGCGGTAAAATTGTAGTATGCCATCCAGGTAGAATAGAAACAGCAAAGTCAAAACTCACGATAGTATGCACGGACAATACTAAAGGAGTTGAAAGAGCGGCTAATAACATACATACGATTTCATAATGTGACCAGGCCCTGTTCGATCCGACCCAACCTAAGGACATTGCAGAATAAATCATCTTTTTAACTTTATGAGTGCATCTATCTCTCAAAGCCGCGATATCGGGCACAAGTCCAATGTACCAAAATACCAATGATATAGAGAGATAAGTAGACACTGCAAAAGTATCCCAAATTAAAGGAGATCTAAAATTTACCCAAAGTGGTCCTCTGTTATTTGGGTAGGGGAATAACCAAAATCCTAACCAGGGACGACCGATATGTATAATAAGTGTTGTAGCAGCTGTTAGAACGGCAAAAATCGTCATGGCCTCAGCCGCTCTGTTAATACCAGTTCTCCAACCCTGTCTAAAAAGAAAAAGAACAGCGGAAATCAAAGTCCCTGCGTGCCCAATCCCAATCCAGAATACGAAGTTAACAATAAAAAATCCCCAACCCACAGGATTATTTACTCCTAAAATCCAGAGACCCTCGTAACATAAGTAACCAATAATACCTATATCCACGATAGTAATTGTTAAAGCTAATAGGAATGCTTTCCACCATAGTGATGTAGGAAATGAATCAGTTGGTTTAAGAATCTCTTCGGTTACTTGTTTGTAGGTCTTATCCCCTTCTACGAGGGGAACTATACCTAACTTTTCTTTGACTAAAGTTGTCATGGACATATCTTATACACTCTCCTTCATATGGTTACGAACTCTAGTTAGGTAAGCAACCTGTGGTCTAACATTTAAGAAATCTAAGATTCTATAGTTTCTAGGATCAGTAAATTGCTTGGAAACTTTAGATTCTTTATCATTTGTGTTACCAAATGAAATTGCATCTGTTGGACAAGTTTCCTGACAAGCTGATTTGAGTTCACCGTCTCTCAGTGTTCTTCCTTCATTTTTAGCTCTAATTTTCTTTTCAGCTACTCTAGAAGAACAGAAAGTACACTTTTCCATTACTCCTCTTGATCTAACTGTAACTTCAGGATTGAATGCTAAGTTTCTTGGCGATCTTGCGAAATCTTTTCCATCTTTCCAATGTTCCATCCAATTGAATCTTCTTACCTTGTAAGGACAATTGTTGGAGCAATATCTAGTTCCAACACATCTGTTGTAAACCATATCATTTGTCCCTTCGCTACCATGAACAGTTGCCGCTACAGGGCATACAGTTTCACAAGGAGCATTTTCACAATGCTGGCACATAACTGGAAGGTGTCCAATTTCAATAGATTCTGGCTTATTTTCATCCCCTATGTAGTACCTATCAATTCGGAGCCAATGCATCTCTCTACCGACTCGAACTTCGTCTCTTCCTACTACAGGCACATTGTTCTCAATCTGACAGGCTACAACACAAGCCGAACAACCGGTACAGAGGGTCAAATCAATAGAGAGTCCCCAACGGTAGCCTTTGTATTCAAAATCAGGATTGAATCCTCTTGCTTCATTGTATTCTTGACCATCAATATTGCTTACTTTTGTTTTAACAGGGTATTCATGAGGCTTTACACCAGTAACCTTATTTAATAACGGAAATTCTGGATCAGCCTTTTCTGTATTTACTTTTGGATTAGCAGTGTATTCTGCAAGTGTAGCAGTAAGTACCAATGCCCTATCCTTGTATTTTATACCTAATGGATTGTTTCCAGGATTCATCATATGATGATCTTGGGTAGTTGCTAATTTATAAGTTTTACCCGTACCTGAAATTTCAACAGTTTGTCCTGCAAGTTGAAGGGAACCTGCAGAATAACTGGAGAGATTGTAAGAATTTTTACCTACACCATTCCCTACTCTTCCAGCCGATGTTCTTCCATATCCTATTGCTATTGCAATAGTGTCCTTGTGAATTCCGGGCTGAACTTGTACAGGAAGAATCAACTCTTGGCTGGATGCAATTGTAACCTTAACCACATCATTAGATTTTAAGTTTCTTTTGTTAGCTGTATCAGGTGAGATAGCCACAAAATTATCCCAGGTAACTTTGGTTACAGGATCGGGCAATTCTTGGAGAACAGAGTTGTTTGCATGGGTTCCATCTCCCAGAGCTACCGTGCTATAGAGAGCTAAGACTAATCCATCTTTTTTATCTGCTAATTTTTCAACAGAACCTTTAAATCCTCTAGATGGCTTATTTCCTTCTAAATCAGCTTTGTTTATAAAACCACCTTTTAGGAAATCGACCCAATTGGTAGTCTTAGAATAATTTGATTTTAAGTATTCATAGTGCGTTTTAGAACCTGCTAATTCACCACCAGCCCAAGTGATCAAAGAATCTTCAAAGGCTCTAGTAGCATACAAAGGTTGAATCGTTGGTTGTTGAATGCTAATAACACCTTCTACAGATTCACGATCACCCCATGCTTCTAGAAAATGATTAGAAGGAGCCAGGTAACTGGAAATTTGTGTTGTCTCATCTATTCTATCATTTAAAGAGACTATTAATTTTGCTTTAGAGAATTTTCCTTTCCAACCTGACGCATCGGGTAACTGATAAATTGGGTTTATGTTATAAAAGAATAGTACTCCAACCTCACCAGCTTCTAAATCTTTTTCCAAAGAACTTAGATCAGAAGAGGATGAAAATCCTCCTGTTCTGGGGTTACCATGATCTACTGCCTTTCCATCATTATCGAGCATAGAGTTCAGCAAATTGACTGCTATCTGTAAATCAACTGCCTCAGATGTAAAAGATGATCCAACGACGAGTGATTCACCTCTAGCATCCCATAATATTTTAGCTATTTTTTTAATTGTAGATAGTTCTATTTCTAAATTACTAGAAAGAGAATCTAAACTTATATCATTTAGTTGACCGTAAGAAGTTCCACCTAAATCACTGATAGCTTTTGCAATCAATAGAGCAACTTTTCTTACATCTGTTGGTTTTACGGGAACTCGAATTTCTGCATTTGAGCTAGTAACGCTCGGCATTGTATCAACAGAAATTAATGATGTAAATTTTTCTTTATTTTCTAAGTTTCTTCTAGATCCAAACTGTCTTGAGAATTCAACCGGAGAAATCCAAGTTCCTAGAAAATCTGCATCTAATGATAAAATAACTCTAGCTTTATCAAATCTATAATTAGGAACAACTGCCTTACCATAGGACTTGTCCGCAGCTATTGCAATTGATTCTTCAGGAGAAGTTAAATTCACTTGTAAGTGCCTTCCGCCCCCTGTTTTAGATATAAACTCATCGATTATTTTTTTAGTTCCGGGTGAATTTATGGTACCAGTAACTACTCTAGTTTTGCCTGAATTTTCAGATAATGCTTTTAAAATAGCAGAGTCTAAATCTTTCCAAGAGATAGCTTCTTCGGATCCGTTGGTAATTTTGAGTGGAGTCTGAGCTCTATCTGGATCGTAAAGATTCAAGATAGAAGCCTGTCCTGTTGCACAAATAGCACCTTTGTTGAGTGGATGCTTTGGGTTTCCTTCTAATTTTAAAGGACGACCATCTTTGGTTTTTACCAATATACCACAGCCTGCATCACAACCTCCACAGGATGAAGCATAATAGTTAGCAAGACCAGGAACCATAAAATCAGGTTTATTAACATAAGGAACGATTTTTTCTGGTTTTTGTGGAATACAGTTAGCGGTCATCATGAGAGAGGAAGCTCCCATTAACTTTAAGAAAGTCTTACGATCGTAATCACCTGTTTTTATTCTATTAATAACCGGGTCAGGGGAAGTATAAAATTCTTGGTTTTGAATTTTTCTTAATTCTTTGTTGTCTTTTAATTCAAAAGATTGCCAATGGCTCTTTTTTTCTTCTTGAAAATTTTTATTTTCAGACATTGAGTTGTCTCTCCTAATATTGTTTAGCGGTGGCAAGTTGAACAGTCATTCGGTGCATTGTTTTCCCGGTGACAATTTACACAGTATCCCATGTTCAGGGTTTCAACCTGTTTAATTATTTCCATTTCTGCGACGTTACCATGGCAATGAGAACAATCTACACCTCGGGAAATATGCCTAGAATGGTTAAAATAAACGAAATCTGGCTGATCGTGAACTTTAATCCATTGAATTGGCTTATCTTCTTTATGGTATTTCTTAAGAATTTCTACATGGGGTCTACCTTTACCAGCCCCACCATATTGCTCACTGTGACAATTCATACAGGTAGCTGAGGGAGGAACGCTCGCATGGGCTGATTTTTCAACGGATGTGTGACAATATCTACAATCAATCTTATTGTCCCCAGCATGAAGCTTGTGATTAAAGGGTATGGGTTGATCGGGTGCATACCCTACATACTTTGCTGGCGAGAATAGCAAATAGGCTAAACCGGCCACTATTAACAAAGGAAATGAAACTTTGATCGCACGTACGTTCATTTACAATCGACTCCTTAAAACGTCTTTCAAAACGCAATTTTTACTTTAAAAAAATAAACACTTTAATATCTACTCAAATTTTAAAAATAGAATAGGAATAGATACAATTTTCACCTAACTATACAATTAGGTAATATTTATAAGAAAACAGAGAAGAATTACCTTCCATACTCAAATAAAAAAATGTATTTTAAATTTCAAGATATTTTTGTAGTACTAAATAAATCCACTAATTAGTAAATGCAAAAACCTTAAAATTTAATTTTTCCTATTATATTTTTATTTTGTATAAGGTTGATTTTCTATGTCAATAGTCAGTGATTTTCCTCTAATATTTAAGTAAAGCTACCAAAACTGACTTTTTCCTGGATGTAATTTCTTCTAAAGATTCTTCTTTTAGTATTTCATCGGGCTCGACTTTAAATATAAGTTGCCCTTTTGATACAATCTTCCCATCGGAATCTTTTAAGTTATGTTTTACAACTTTTCCACTAAAAGGAGCTGATATTTTATTAAACATCTTCATTACTTCAATTATAAATAAAGGCTGACCTGCTTTAAAAGTATCTCCTTCATTAATTATTGGAGGCAAATTAGGTGCCTCTCTACAATAAAACATTCCACCCATAGGAGCAACTATTTCATCCGATTTAGCTTTAGGGGGAGGATTTAGTCCTTTAACAAATTCTTTGATGGACTCAGGATTTGTAAATTTTTCAGGGACGACCGCATCCAGGGAATCGTTAATATCAATATTTATGAATTCAGATAAAGCTCCGACTGCTGGTATAATTTTAAGCAGATCTAAGCCAACTTGAAAAGATATATGAGAATCTCTACATTTTTTCCATAACTCATCGCTTAAAGCTCCTTTTGTAGGATTTTTGTCATTAAGTAAATTTTGATTTAACTCTTCATAAGAATTCGTCTTTAAAATTTCATTTAAATCTGAATAAAAGGAAATTGCTTCTGCAAGAATCTTCTCGTCATGATCCCAAATTTTATCACAGGGTGCTTTTGAGGGTAAGTCCTCTAAATCTAAATAAACATATAGGGATTCTAAAAGATGAATAGGATTGATTTTGAAAATTACTTTGCTATTTTCAATCTTCCATGATTTATTATTGTGATACCCCAAAAATCCTCCCAAAACATGAGGAGAAGCTAAAATGAGTTTTAAGGGTCTTGTGATTAGAGTTAACTTTCTAAGTAATATTTTTGCTAAATTAGCATCACTTTTTTGTATTTCTTTGACTTTTGTCTCCCAAAGTAATTCAAGATCCACATCCTTTGCAATTGAAAATAGGGACCCTACTCCGGCTAAATAAGATAGCATAAATCTTGTGTTAGGTTTAAACATAGGATCTTTACCTAAAATCCAATTGATAAGACCATAATGAACAGGCATGTTAGTCTGAAGATCATTTCCCCGTAATTCAGTAACTTTGATAATATTAGATAATCTTTCTAAAATTTCTTTTCGTGTCTGTCCGTAAGAAACTAATAAGGCAATATTCGAATCATAAGCTCCAGCTAATCTATAATGAATAAAAATACCTGTATCCGGATTTTTTATGCCTATACCCTGATCATCGCGAATCTCATATTCAATTGGAGGAGACCATGTTTGAATCAATCCACCTGCGTGGGGTTGCAAACTTTGATTGGTAGCGTTGATTCTTGCTTCCCCACCAGCGATATTTCTCACTAATCTTATCGGTTTTGCTAATTTTTTGCCATGCAGAGAAAGAAGAGCCATAGCTTCAATTAAACTTTCAATTATAAAAAACTCAGATTTATTAGCTGAGTTTGCAAACTTTAGCTTATAAACCATCTCTGTAACACGATGCTCTACTTGTATGCGTGTATTCATTTCCATAAAGAAGTGGTTTTTTTCATCTACTATAGACTCAAAAGTAGAGACACTATCGAGTTTCACTGCTTCCCCGAATCTTTCGGATTGCTCTTCCATTTCTTTTAGAATCTGCATATCCTCTTTAAGCATCTGAACTCTAGTCGGGTTTGATGCGTGGGCTCGTATCTCTTCTTCAAATAATTCTAATGTGTACGACAATTCTAAAAGTTTTTGTTCATGCATTTGCAAAGAACAATCTCTTCCTCCTAACGAAATACACCATTCTCCATTACCAATTAATTGTATTTCGTTATGTCTGGTATTTTCAATATTTAATTCAATTAAAAAGTTCCTGTTTGAACCCTGGCTGACTACTTTTGATTCGGCAATAATTTCCATTACTGCAGACTTTATCTCGGCTGAGGACTGTATTACCCTTTGTCCTTTTCCTCCTCCACCACCGATATATTTTAATCTAATACGATTTTTGGGATAATTTTTCCAGATTCCACTGCATTGTTTTTCAGCCTCAATCTGTAAATCTTCAATAGAAATTAAATCAATACCCGCATGGTATGACAACTGAAGCAATACTTCTGAATTATCCTCGAGAGAAATATTTTCGTTATATTTAAAAATAAGTTTGTTTTCTTTAGCTATTGCCAATAATTTATCTTTATCTCCAGCTTTAGATAATAAAGCCAATGCGGTAATATTATCTACTCCTGGAGTTACTGAAACATTTAGTTTTCTGGCAATTTTTTTGGCTTCATCTTTAGCGCCAGCCTGTTTTGCGACACTAGATGCCGGACCCATAAATGTAATACCAGACTTTTCGATAGCTTCGATAAACTCGGCATCTTCAGCCATAAAACCATATCCTGCAAAAATATGGGTATATTCATTATTAAGGGCAATATCGATAATATCTTTGATTCTTTCTGTTCTTTCTTCTTTGGTTGATCCCATATAGTCGGGAACTCTATGAATATTGTTGATGTATTTAAATCCCCTAGTCTCTGGTGCTAATGCTTGAGGATACACTACTGAATCTTTTTCTGATAAAAGAATACCGTATTCTTTTATACCGATTTCATCAAAGACATCCATAGCTTCTTTTCTTACGGGACCCCGACATACAATTAAGCATTTGATAGCTTTTAAGGAAAACCCCCGAATCCATTCTGATTCAGACTCATGAAATTTTAATTTGTTGTTATTGTAATCTATCATAATTATTCAAACTCCCTTTGTACACCACTCATTGGCGACGCTTTATAATGCCTGATTAGATAGTTTAAATTTTCTCCTAACACTTGCCTTGTATAGCCCGGCATAATAACTCTTGATACAGAACCTAAAGAAAGTGCTTCCTTGGGATTCATCAATTCTTTCTCATATCTCTGAGTCAATACTAGAAGGGATGCATCTTTTTGTTTCTTTGCTTCTGACTCAAGAAGACCTTTTTTTATATTTTCATTGTACTCTTTATTTATTTTTTGTAATTCTTCTTTATAGATAAAATCTTTTCCTGCAGGTCCCATAACAGCAATTCTAGCTGTAGGAAGAGTGAAAACAATATCGGCTCCTGTGTGATAAGAATTCCATGTAGCATAGGCTCCACCAAATGCATTACGTATAATTAATGTCATACGGGGAGTTCTTAAATCTATAATAGAGTCGAGTAATCTTCTACCTTCTTCAACAATACCACCATGTTCCTGCTCTTTTCCGGGTAGAAATCCTGTTGTATCTTCTAGAAAGATCATTGGAATATTATACAAATTACAAAATCTTACGAATCGAGTTCCTTTTCTAGCCGCATCAATATCAATTTGACCGGAACTAACTGCACTATTGTTTGCTATAAATCCAACAACATTACCACCCAATCGACCAAAAGCGGTAATTAGATTTCTAGCACGTAATGCCTGAATCTCAAAAAATGCACCATGATCACAAATATTTTGTATATAAAGTGTAATATCAAAGGGAGTATTCATGCCCGTTGGAGCATTGAATGTTTTACGGAAAAGTATATCTTCTTCATACATATATCTATCGAGGGGATCACTTGTGGTGAAGTAAGGTGACATTTCACTATTGCTATTGGGTAGATAGGATAACAATCTTAATGCAGTTTTTAAAGATCCTAGCTCATCTGGAGTTACAATATCCACAACTCCACTTTTGCCGTGAACCTTGGGTCCACCTAAGTCATCCGCAGAAATATCTTCCCCTAGAACTGACTTGACAACCCCGGGTCCTGTTAACCCAAAAAAAGTATTCTCGCACTGAATCATAAATGATCCCTGGCGCGGAAGATAAGAACCTCCACCTGCATTGAAACCAAACATCAGCATTATACTAGGAACAATCCCACTTATTTTTCTGAGTGCTGTAAAAGCCTCCGAATAACCATCCAATCCACCCACACCGGCAGGAACAAATGCCCCTGCTGAATCATTCATACCAATCAATGGAATTCCATGCTCAGCCGCCATATAAATGATTCTGGCTAGCTTATTTCCATTGGTAGCATCCATAGATCCTGCTCTGAGAGTAAAATCATGTCCATAGAGAGCGACATCTCTACCATTGATATTCAAGATGCCTGTAATTAAAGATGCACCATCCAGGGAGGGTCCCCAGTTTTGGTAGAGAATATTTGGTTCTGATTGGGTGAGAACTTTTATCCTCTCCCATACTGTCATTCTTTCTTTTGAATGTTGAACCAGTATTCTGTCGGTTCCTCCCCCGACTTTGGGTTTTTCTATAAGTTCTTCGCCTAATTTTAAGGCTTCTTCATAAATTCCAGTTTTTTTAGAACTTTTCTCTTCTATGTTCTTATTTAAGGGATTTTGCAATGTCGAATAGATATCTTCCATATAACCAAAAATATAAATAGTGGGATTAGTTTCTACAAATAACTTAAGTTATCTACCCTCTACAACCAACCAATTAGTAAATTTAACTACAATCCTTGTCATGATATAAAACAAACAGGCACCCATAAATATATAAATATGATGGGGGTAAAATATATCAGAAAATGAATTTTGAATTCTTATTGGCTCATTAATATATACAAAAATTAAATCATAAAACAAAAAAATTATAATGATTCCAAAGAGGGAAGGATACTCTCTTTTTAAAATATTTTTAAAAGAAAATGCTAAATTTGGTGATACATATTTATGAAACTTGGGAAGAATCGCGGGTGTTTGATTTGCCCAATTTAGATAATCCTCTCCAAATTTATTTCTGAGAAAGAATTCCTCAGTGTACATAATTCTTTCATAGTACATCCAATAAAACAAAATAAAAATTATCGATAAAGATAAATCTTTAATGTTTAACACTACTCCAAAAAACATAAAAAAGTTTCCTACATATAGGGGGTGTCTAATGAGAGAATATATCCCTGTTTGGTTAACTGTTTCAGCAACCTGAGTTTTTGTATTTCTTCCAGAAGTTTTTGCAGGTGTAAAACCAATAGTAAAACAACGTATAAATAATCCAAACAAACTTACCAAAAAACAAACTGCAGTTATTATTAAATTACTATAATAATTGTTTTCATAATATTTACTTTCACGAACATAAAAAAAAGAAAGAATTAATATGAATCCGGGAATATAGCTTCTCCATCTAAATAAAAAACTCCCTTGCTTATCAAAATCCTCTAGTAAAGCCATATTTTGTTTCCTTTAAAAATTTTATGATTGTAGATAGTAGTAAATCTAACACACTATGGTTATGTCAATAGAATCCTTTATACAACCCAAGTTTAACTATCCTTTCTTATGGTTTATGGACGCCAGTATTAAAAGTTTACTAAAGGTGGTTCATAATATAGATGAAGTTGTTGTGTCTGAAAAAGATAAGGAATTATTAAAATCTCTCCAAAAAGAAAGATTAATCTACATATCAAATCATCCATCGACCAGAGAGCCACCCATTGCTTATGTAATTGGAAATTTACTCTACTCCAGATTTTATTATATGGCTGCACGAGAAGTTTTTGATTGGGGGTATGGGCTGGTAGGAAAAGTCATACAATCCGCAGGAGCCTACTCAATTATTGCTGGTACAGCTGATAGGGAATCCTTAAAGACTACCCGTGCTATTTTAGCAAATCCCGGAGGAAAATTAGTTTTATTTCCCGAAGGAGAACCTACGGGAGGAGAAAATGACAATCTTTTACCATTTCAAAGTGGGGTCACTCAATTAGGATTATGGGGATATGAAGATGCATTAAAAGTAGACCCTAAGGCAGAAATTTATATCCTCCCTGCTTTTATAAAATACAGAATGCTGGGCACTAAAGAGTCTATTCAAAAAGATGTGGATAAAAGTTTAGAAAAGCTGGAAAATCATTATGGAATAGAAAAAAAAGGTAAAAATGTAGTACATAGACTATTTTCAATTGGAAAAAGGTTAATACTAGAAAATGAAAAACTATTTGGAATAATACCAGAAGAGTCTCAAACTTTTGATTATAGAATTGGTCAATTGCGTCATAAAATTCTAAATTTCGTGGCAGATTCTGTTGGATTAAAAAAGTTTAATAGAGATTCTAATGCAATAGATAAATTGAGAAATATTCTCTCTACCTTTGAAATTGTCACTCTTGGGCTTCCCGACCCAAAAAATGAACTTCCCAGTCTGGAAGCAGCTAAATGGGGAAGAAAATACTGCCAAAAGGCTTACGATTTTATCACCATTCAAACCCAATATTTAAACGAATTACCGAGTGCTGAAAGAATCTATGAATGGATTTATAGATTCGAAATGGAAGTTTTTGGTTCCTCGAGTCCAAGGCCGACAAAAGCCATAGTAAGATTGAGTGAGCCAATAAAATTATCTGAAAAATATTCTATTTATAAATCTAGTAAAACAAAGAAAGTAGTTGTAGAAGAATTAACAGGAGAATTGAGAAATAAAATCCAAAATATTTTAGAGGAAGAAAAAAGAGCATCCGAAATACTTTTTCCGGATACTCATATTTTTTAAGGAAATAAACAAGGAGAGCTCAGCTCTCCTATCTACTTTAAACCAAGCGTTCTGCTACGATTTCGGCGATATCTTTTACGGAGACAGTATCTATTCTCTCCGCACTTTTGACACCATCGGTTATCATGGTCATACAGAATGGACAGCCTACTGCAATTGTGGAAGCTCCTGTTTCCAATAACTGGGCTGTTCTTTTGAAATTTACCCTATCATTGTTTTGTTCTTCCATCCACATCTGTGCTCCACCCGCTCCGCAACAGAGAGATTTAGAGTGATGATCACTGGCTTCCTCAAAATTACCACCGGCTACTTTTACAAGATCTCTAGGTTCTTCATACTTATCATTGTATCGACCTAAGTAGCAAGGATCGTGGTAGGTGGTTGTCTTATCTAAGTCTTCTGCATTTGCACTGACATCAATTTTACCCTCAGCAATCAATTCTCTAATAAATTCGCTGTGGTGTTTCACCTCAAAATTACCTCCAAATTGAGGGTATTCATTTTTCAGTGTATTGAAACAATGGGGACAGGTTGCTACTATTTTTTGAACATTGTATCCATTCATGGTATCGACATTTGTCTGAGCTAGTGTCTGGTATAGATATTCATTTCCACCCCTTCGAGCAGAATCTCCTGAACATCCCTCTTCCGTTCCAAGAATTCCAAAATTAACACCCGCTTTTTGCATAATTTTCACAAATGCTTTGGCTGTCTTTGTGCTACGATCATCAAATGCTCCCGCACAACCTACCCAATAGAGCACATCTACTTTGGAATCCTCTGCTAATGTTTTAACACCAAGCCCTTCTGCCCAATCAGCCCGTGTATGAGAACCTCTGCCCCATGGGTTTGAATTTGTCTCCATGTTAGAGAATGCTCCCTGTAACTCAGCAGGAAAATTAGATTCTACCAATACAAGATTTCGTCTCATCTCAACTATAGCATTCACCTGATTATTTCCAACAGGACATGCTTGAACACAAGCATAGCATGTGGTACATCCCCAAATTGCTTCCTCAGAGATGTATTTCCCGATTACATTTGTTTCTATTCCCATTATTTCTTCTGCTGTCTTACCACTGGCTCTAGCGGCTGAAACTTCTGGCATTCTCTCCATAAGTGCATGTTTTAATTCTACTATAATTGCCTTAGGATTTAATACTTTTCCAGTTCGATTTGCAGGACATTCAACCTGACACCTACCACACTCGATACAGGCTAAACCATCTAGAAGGTTAGGAAATGGAAAATCTTGGACTTTGTTAGCACCATAAAGAGCATTTTCATCTTCCAAATTAATTTTTGAAAGGGCACCCTTTGGGGTATCTGTTGCGAGAAAGTAGTTTACAGGAGCGAAAATTAAATGTGCGTGCTTAGAAGTGGGAACATATAGCATGAAAGTAAAAACAGTAGCGATGTGTGCCCACCACATTATTTTAAAAGCAATATCTCCACTGGCTCCACCCACTCCTAAACTCGTCCAAATATGTGAAATAAATATTGCGATAGGAAAGCCTTCTCTCAAAGCTCCATTTTTTATAGAATATGTGGCTGAAATAACCTTTGCACCCTCACCCAAAAGTGTTGTTATCATGAGTGTTGCTATCATCGAAATTACAATGGCTGAAGCGGGAGAGTGAACGTCCAAACCTTTAGCCTTCTGAATCCATCTTCTTTGGGCAAAAAATCCTAAACCGATAAGAACAAATATAGATATAGCCTGTACAATCCCTTCATAGGCATAGGCAATAGATGGAATAAAACCTAGCAAAGAAAATTCATAAGGATCATGTAACCAATAACCAGCTACACCCGCGACTATTTGATTGGTTGTATGCAGTAAATACATCAAAAATCCATAAAAAATAAAAGCATGCATTACACCACGGAGGGGTTCTTGAAAATTTTTCTTTTGTAAGAGAACATTTTCAATGATACTTTTTATTCGGAACCCTAAATTAGAATGGGATTTAACATCTTCATGAAAATGGGCTTTCTGACCCTGAAAAACCAGTCCCATTCTGTAAACAATTGCTCTAACAAAGACTATATTTGCTATTGCAAATAAAATTGTAAAAATGATATGGAATAGTAAGTTATCCAAATCCTTGACCTCAAAAGTGTATTTATTAAGGATATAAAAACAGGGAATCAGGGATTGTCTATTTAAAAATAAAATAATGATAGCATTCTATAATCTAATTCTAAATTTCCTAAAACCCTTTTTATGGTTAGTGATAAATTTTTCTTCTAAGGGACAAATTTTTATCAATAAACGTAAAAAGACACAATTCACAACTCCACTAGTATCCCATATAAAAAAAGTTATTTGGTTACATGGTGCTTCGGTTGGAGAACTTGATCAATGTAAGGCAATTGCCAAAGTTATCAAAGAAGAAATTCCTGATTGTTTTATACTACAATCTGTTTTTTCTTCGAGTGTCTCCGAAAAAAATTTAGTTTCAAATTACATTGACTTTGCCTTTTATCTACCCTTGGACTTTCAGAATAATTATGATACAATATTCCAAACATTTTCACCACAAATTTTAATTATTGCTGCATGGGATTTATGGCCTAATCTTGTGACAACTGCCAAGAATAACTCCTGTAAGGTTTTTTTATCATGTGGTACAATTTATTCAGGAAGTGGTAGGTTGAAAAATAAATTTATGAAAAATTTAACCTCTACAACTTTGAATTTGTTAGATGGGATTTCACCAGCTAACAAGTCCCGTGAAATATTATTTAAAGAATTGACTATGAATGTTGAAGTTTATACTTGTGGAGATTCCAGATTTGATTCTGTATCTGAAAAAATAGAATCCATGGAGTCAAATAGTAGTGTATTCGAAAATTTAGAATATCAAAAAGTATTAATATTAGCTTCTACCTATACAGAGTGTGAAAATATTATATTTCCTATACTAGATAAAATAATTTCTGAAGACTATTCTATTTGGATTTTTCCTCATAAGATAGATTTAGTAAGAATAAATAATATTATAAGTAAATTAAAAGAATATAAATTAAATTATCAGTTATTTTCTGAAATACAGAATAAAGATAAATCTAAAATAATCATATTTGATAAATATGGAATTTTAGCATATGCATACCAAAAAGCTAAAATTTGTTATGTTGGCGGGGGATTCCATAATAGAATCCATAATACAATAGAGCCTGCATACTTTGGACTACCAATATGCACAGGTCCTAAAATTTTTCATGCTCCAGAAGGAGTTGATTTAAATCAACTTGATTTACTTACGATAATAGATAATTCAAATGATTTTTTAAACTTTGTTCTAGAAAATTCTTTTGAAAATGAATATTTAATTAAATCAGAAAAAATAAAAAAATATGTAGAGAATAATAGAGGTGCTTCCAAAAGATTTTTTGAGCATTTTATCAGGGATGTAATACAATGAAAAAAATTAAATTATGCAGTGTAAGTATGAAGACTACCCCGATGGATTTTCAGGGAAATTTAGAAAAGATATTAAATTGTATAGATAATGAAAAATGTTTAAACTCTGATTTAATTCTATTTCCAGAATTGTGTATCTCAGGATATGCATGTGAAGATAATTTTTATAGTCCTTATATATGGAAAGAATCCCTACAAAGTCTAAATAAAATTAGGGAAAAAAGTGAAAGTAAAATTTTTGTAGTCGGACTTCCTTTTTTCTTATCACCTTTTTTATATAATTGTGCAGTTGTACTATATAATAAAAAAATTCTGGGAATTGTCCCTAAAATGCATTTAGCAAACACAGGGGTTCACTATGAAAAGAGATGGTTTAGAGATGGATTTAACAATAAAACTGATATATACCTAGATGGTGAATTAATTCCATTTGGAAATTTATTTTTTAAAAATGAGCATTTTTCATTTGGAATTGAAATTTGCGAAGATTCATGGGTTAGTTCAAAACCATCTGCATTACACTCGCACTCAGGGGCAGATATTATTTTATCAATGGGAGCTTCTCATTTTGCTTTTAAAAAACAAAATACGAGACGACAACTTTTTAAAGAAAGTTCTAGATCACAAAATAATATTTATATGTATTCTAATTTAAATGGGAATGAATCCGGTAGAATTATTTTTGAAGGAGGAACTTTAGTACTACAAAATGGTGAAATTATCAAAGAAGGAAAAAGACTTCATTTTAGCGATTCAGAAATAAATAACGTAGTCTTAGATTTAGATTTAACAAAACAAAATAGAGCCAAAAATTATAGGGAAAGTTATATTGAAATAAAGGAGGAATCCTTTCTTATTAATTATAATTATAAAATGTCACCAACTATTGACCCAATTTCACAAACCGAGAAAGTTTTGGAATTAGATTTATACCAAGACTTTAATAGTGCCGTAACCCTTGGTTTATTTGATTATTTAATAAAAAGCAAGGCTAGTGGTTTTACATTATCCCTATCAGGGGGTGCTGATAGTTCTGCATGTGCAGTATTAATTTTTTTAATGAAAAATTATGCAAAACGAGAACTAGGAACTGATATATTCATAAAAAATAATATTAATGAAAATGAATTACTGGTAACACTCTACCAAGAAACAAAAAATAATTCAAAAGAAACTAAAAAATATGCTAAACTCTTAACTGATGAATTGGGCATAAAACATTACGAAATACAAATAGATACTGTTATTGATTGGATTACAGAAAATATTTCTGAGAAGCTAGGAATAAAAACTAACTGGAAAGAACATGATCTTTCGTTACAAAATATTCAAGCGAGGGCACGCTCACCCATTATTTGGTTTATGGCTAACTTAAAAAATCATTTGCTTATATCAACAGGAAACAGAAGTGAAGCGAGTGTTGGTTATACAACAATGGATGGGGATTCCTCCGGTTCCATCTGTCCAATAGCGGGGGTAAGTAAAGAGTTTATTTTAAATTGGTTGGATTACATGAGAACTTCAAATGAATTCAAAAAATATTTTACTAGTTTAGAATTTATAACTCAAAAAAAACCAACTGCGGAATTAAAACCGCTAGTGGAACTCCAAGAAGATGAAAAAGACTTAATGCCCTATCCAATTTTACAAAAAATCGAGTTTGAATATGTCTATAATGGTAGAAGAGAAGATGAATTATTTTCTGTTTTAAAGGCTACTTGTTCAGAAGTTTCCGAAGAAGAGCTAATTAAATATATAAATAAATTTATTGGTTACTTTAAAAAATCACAGTGGAAGCGAGAGAGACTTCCCCCCAGTTTTCATTTAGATGAATATGGATTAGATCCGAAATCTAGTTACAGATTTCCAATACTTAGTTAATTAGAATTCTAATTGAAAGAAACCCGACTGATTGTCGGGTTGAAATTGATGGGATTTACCAGCGATAGTGACTAAATGCTTTGTTAGCTTCTGCCATTTTTCTAATATCTTCTTTTTTCTTAATAGAAGAACCAGTTCCTCTATGTGCATCTAAAATCTCTGATGCTAATTTTTGGCTCATGGATTTTTCATTTCTTTCTCTTGCATAACGGATTATCCATTTTATCCCAAGAGCTAGTCTTCTTTCGGGACGAACTTCAATAGGAACTTGGTAGGTTACACCTCCAACTCTTCTGGACTTTACTTCAACTTCTGGCTTAACATTATTTAAAGCTTCAGTGAATACTTTGTATGGATCATTATTTAATTTAGTTTGAATTGTATCTAAGGCATCATAAAAAATTTTTTCTGCTACACTTTTCTTTCCGCTGTACATTAAACAATTTATAAATTTTGTAACTACCGGATCTTTGTATCTCGTATCCGGTTCCATAAATCTTGGTTCTACTTTTCCTCTTCTTCTGGACATTTTAACTCCTATTAAGCCTTAGGCCTTTTAGCACCATACTTTGATCGACCTTTTCTTCTCTTGTCAACCCCTAGTGTATCTAAAGTTCCTCTAATTATATGATATCTAACTCCGGGAAGATCTTTAACTCTTCCGCCTCTAATAAGAACTACGTTGTGTTCTTGTAAATTGTGTCCTTCTCCGGGAATATAAGCGGTTACTTCAATTCCTGTGGAAAGTCGAACCCTAGCAACTTTACGAAGGGCAGAATTAGGTTTTTTGGGTGTGAAAGTCATTACTCTTGTACAAACTCCTCTTCTTTGAGGACATGCTTTAAGGGCAGGAGATTTTGTTTTTTTATTTTGTTTATCTCTACCGTGTCGTATAAGCTGATTAATTGTTGGCATTATTTTATCCTACTAAAATTCCTTTGCTCGTTGCTAGTGCCAGTTTTGAAGGGGCGATGAATTTGTAAACTAAATTCAAAACTGGCTTTATTCTCAAACTTCTTTTACTTCATCATCTTCTTCAACTTCATCACTATCTTCGTCTTCTTCTTCCTCATCGTCAGGATAGTCCTCTTCTTCATCAGAATCTAACTCTAAATCCCTTCGATCGGTTACTTCTACTGCAACTGTATTTTGTTCTCTATCTACATTAAAAGGAGTAAATCCACCTGTTCCCTCTTCCATAGCTACTGCTTCTGGGTCTTCTTCATCTCTTTCTAGATCTCCATAATGATCTTTGTAAACATCAATACTGTAATATTTTTTCATGCCCGTTCCGGCTGGAATCATATGTCCAATAATAACATTTTCCTTTAAACCAATAAGTTGATCAGTCTTACCTTTTATTGCGGCATCTGTTAAAACTTTTGTAGTTTCCTGGAAAGATGCAGCTGAGAAGAAAGATTCTGTATTGAGAGATGCTTTTGTTAACCCTAAGAGGATTGGTTGATATGCTGCAGGACTTCCCCCCTCAGATTCAACTCTCTTATTTTCATCTTTAAATTGAAACTTATCAACTTGCTGTTGCGATACAAATTGAGTGTCACCACTATCCGTAATAAGGACTTTTCTGAGCATTTGTCTTACAACAACCTCAATATGCTTATCGTTAATATGAACTCCCTGAAGTCGATAAACCTCCTGAACTTCCTTAACAAGATATGCGTGAAGAGCATCTACACCTTTGATTCTCAAAATATCATGAGGATCAAAGTTCCCGTCATCTAATTGTTCACCCTGTTTTACATAATCCCCATGTTGAACACGAATTTGCTTTCCTACGGGTATTGTAACTTTTACTGGATCACTCTCAGGATTATCAGGAATGATATGTAGTACTCTTTTCTCTTTGACGATTTCATTTTTATCTTCAATTTTTCCACTTATTTCAGCGAGAGTTGCTGCGTCTTTGGGTCTTCGAGCTTCAAAAAGTTCATCAACTCGGGGAAGTCCACCTGTGATATCCCTAGTTTTTTCTACTAAAGAAGGAATTTTAAAGAGTGGATCACCAACTTTTACAGACTCACCTGTTTTTAGTGTGATTAAAGAATCTATAGGTATTGTATATTCTTCAGAACCACCATTAACAGAATTTACTAAAATTCTAGGGTTTAATTTTTCCCGTCTTTGCTCAATTACTTTAAAAATTTCATTGTTTGTTTTTGGATCCACATCCCTTCGGATATTTTTACCAACTTCCATGTCAATCCATGTAATAGTTCCCTCGGAATCTGTTACTACTACATCATTGAAAGGATCAAACTCAGCCAATGGTTTGTTAGGATCTACAACATCTCCTGCTTTACATAGTTGAACAGTTCCAATCTTAACTGGTATTACAATATTGTCTCCTAATATTCTGAAGAAAGAATCATGAAATTCAACTATACCTGAGTTAACAGCATGAAACATCTCTCCTTTAGAATTAGAAGCGATTACTTCCCCTTTATCAACTTGT
>CANGZW010000022.1 GCA_947458405.1 Leptospiraceae bacterium | reverse complement strand
TCAAGAGGGCAATGATAAAAAAGTTAGAATGGCAAATCTTTCTATAATTGGAAGTCATAGTATCAATGGAGTTGCCGCCTTGCATACCGAGCTATTAAAAACCCTTGTATTTCCTGGTTTTTATAAGTACACTCCCCATAAGTTTAATAATAAAACAAATGGTATTACACATAGAAGATTTTTGATTAAAGCCAATCCAAAATTAACATCTCTCATTCATTCAAAAATTGGGGATAATTTTGTAACGGATTTATATAAATTAAAGGACCTGGAAAAATATACTGAAGATAGTAATTTTAGAGATGATTGGCATAGAATTAAAAAAGAAAATAAAATTGCCTTAGCGAAAATCATTAAGGATACATCGAATGTTATCGTGGATCCAGACTCCCTTTTTGATGTTCAAATAAAAAGGTTTCATGAATACAAAAGACAATTACTTAATATCTTGCATATTATTGGTATTTATACAAGGATTCAACAAAACCCAGCCTTGGAGATCGTTCCGAGAACGTTTATTTTTGGTGGGAAGGCTGCTCCCGGATATTTCATGGCAAAAATAATAATTAAACTTATTACTTCAGTAGGGGATCTTATTAATAATGATAAAATTGTCAATGGAAGAATTAAGGTAGTTTTCTTGCCCAACTATAGAGTTTCTTTAGCGGAAAAAATATTTCCCGCCAGTGATTTAAGTGAACAAATTTCCACTGCAGGAACAGAAGCAAGTGGAACGGGAAATATGAAGTTTGCCTTGAATGGAGCCCTAACTGTTGGAACCTTAGATGGTGCTAACGTAGAAATTATGGAAGAAGTGGGGGAGGAGAATATATATATTTTCGGATTAAAAACCCCAGAAGTTTTAGAGTGGAAAAAAAGAGGATACCATCCAGCTGGAGAACTCAATAAAAGCGCTGAACTACAGAGAATTTTCACGTTGCTTAGGGAAGGATTCTTCTCGAATGGTAACAAGGATTTGTTTATGCCAATACATGACAATCTATTATATGACGATGTCTATATGTTATTAGCTGACTATGAATCTTATGCTTCTATTCAAAATAGAATTTCCTCTGACTTTTTAGATCGTGAAACTTGGGTAAAAAAATCAATCTTAAATGTTGCCAGAATGGGTAAATTTACTAGCGATAGGACAATTTTGGAATATGCAAAAGATATTTGGAAGGTAGAAAAAATGCATATTTCAAAACCTACAGATCTAAATATAATCAGGTAAAAATTTATGTTTAATAAGGATTTATTAAAAGATATAAGCGTACATCTAGATTTAAGGGAAACCCCCGGTAATCTAGACATTGCCATCAACCAATTGATGAAGTTAAAAGCAGAATATCCTAATGAAGATATCATCTATGGAAAACTCTCCAGTGCCTATTTTTATAAAGGATTATTAGAACTTGATGATATTCAAAAGCAGGAAGACTACTATGAACATGGAGTAAATTATGGGAAGGAAGCTACAACTTTAAATCCCAGAGCAATCTATGGGAATTATTGGTATGCTTCGAATGTTGGAATGCTTGGAATGTGCAGGGGAATGATGGCATCGCTTGCATCCGTAGATCCCATGAAAAAAAGTTATGAGGTCGTTCTAAAAGAAAATGAAAACTTTTTTTTAGGCGGTCCCCATAGAGCTCTAGGGAGACTTTATCATATGGCCCCCGGATGGCCTATTTCGGTGGGAAATAAAACGAAAGCTCTTCATCATTTAGAGAGAGCAGTAGAAATTGGTCCGGACTTTTTCAATAATCGACTCTATCTTGCCGAATTATATATAGACATCGGAATTAGGGATAAAGCGAAAAAAGAGCTGGAATGGATGATTGATAAGGATTGTAAACCAGAGCACAAAATTGAGGATCAGGTTTACAAAGAAAGGGGTATGGAAATTTTAAAGAGATATTTTTAATGCTTACAAATTTTCAAATATCCTTTCATTTGACTAAATTTATCCTGTTATAAACATAACATAAATAAGGAGAGATTTAGATGACCAAGGGATATATGATATGTGTAGATGACGATTCCAGTGTTCTAGAGACTCTTCAAGAACAATTAAGGGAACGATTTCAAAATACACATTATATCGAAATTGCAGACAGTGCTGAAGTTGCTCTTAGTCTTATTGATGATGTCCAGGAAAGTGGAGAAGTTATCGAAGTTATCATTTCGGATCAAGTAATGCCCGGAATGAAAGGCGATAAGTTTCTGGAAGAAATTCATAAAAAACTTCCGGATACTATCAAAATTTTACTAACAGGACAGGCAGGACTTGATTCTGCCATCCGTGCCATTAATTATGGGGGACTCAACCGCTATGTGGAAAAACCCTGGAACATCGACCTACTCAGTCGTGATATCCAAGATCTTATCAACAAATTTCGTCAAAATCTTGAAAATCAACACATGCTTAGAGAGCTTAACAAAAAAATACAAGAACTCGAGTTTGAAAATAATAGTCTTAAAAAACCTACCTAGTTTTTTCCTATTTGTTATTTTAAATACCTCCCTTTTTTCAATCGAAAAGGCAGGGGTAGCTACAACTACTTCCCCAGAAAACGAGAATACTTCCGAATCCTCTGAATTTATTCGAGATGTAGAAACTTCCAAAGAACCGGAATCATCCCGAAAAAAAAAGAAACAGGCCGCACCCTCAGGCCTAACAAATGATCAAATTCTTAAGAAAAAAGAAATCATCGAAAAAATCCTAAAATTTGGAAGCAATCGGGAAAGAAAAGAAGCCATGCGGGAAGTCATTCATTTTCCAAGGGAACATGCTGAAGAGCTTTACAAAGCGATATCGACTATACTTGCAAATGAAAATGATATGGGGGTGAAAGTCTTTTGTCTTCGCACCCTTGCCGAAGTTGAGTACAATAAGGATACACAAAACATTATTTCCACTCTCTCCGATAAAAATGAAGATGTCAAGGAAGCCGCAATTTCCGCCGTCCAACGTCTAAAAATTGAAGAAGCTACTCCAGAATTATTAAATTTCATCAAAAACCAGGACTTTTCCAAAAACCAAGCCATAACCGCCAGTGCAATCACTGCACTCAGTGAGCTGAACAACGGAAAGCAGGCAGCTGAATTTTTAGAAGAAAAATTCAAAGAAAAAAGTACCCACACAAATATTCGCTCGGCAATAGCCCTCTTTTTCGGAAAAGTAAAGGATCTAAGGGCAGAGTCCGCTCTTATCGATGTTGCCTTAGACGAAAATGAAGAACCAATGACACGTGCATTTGCTGTGAACGCTCTCGGTAAGATGAATTCTCAAAAATCAATTCCTAAAATTAAATCTATTTTAGATAAAATAAATGAATCAAAAAGTAAACTCGATATTAAAAGACTTTCAAATCTAAAAATTTATTCCATTGCCGCCCTCGTGATTCTCGGTGATACGGAAATTTTAAAGGATTTGGTCAGCTATGCAAAAGATGACGATGCCAACGTTAGATTGAGAGCAGTTAAGCAGCTCGGAGAAATTGATAACAAGGAAGTCATAGAATTATTGGAATACAAAGCACAACGTGATCCAAGTAAAAAAGTTCAGGAAGTAGCTAAAAAAGCTCTTGAAGATCTAAAAAAACGTAATACGCCAACTCCTGATTCCGGTACACCCACCTTTCCTGATACAAAAAAATGAAAATTATTTATTTACTATTCATAAATCTATTTTTTTTTTCATTCTCTATAAACTCCCAAAGATATGAAAAAGATATAAGTTTTAAAGAAAAAAGAGTCTTAGAATTCAAAAAAGAATCAAATTTTCCCAATGATTGGAAACTTTTTTATAAGGGAAAAGACTCGGATTATGTTGTATTTTATGACTTAGATGGTCAGGAGGTATATTTTAAATACAGAAGGGATCATTTAGACAGAGAAGCAGAAAATACAATAGTTGGTCTTTTTGTAGGACAGGCCTACAGAATAAAAGGAAGGTTCTTTGGAATTATTTTAAATTATGATGAAAAATCAAAAAAAAACTTTCATCCTCCCCAAATACAAAAAAAAGCTGAAATCACTAATGAAAATAAATTTAGCCCCATGAATAAACCCATCTACCTTCTCGACTCATTCGAATCTACATCCCTCGATGAAGTATTAAAATAATATGAAATTTGAATATCTTCAAATTTAGGGTTACCATTGATTGCAAAATATTGTCTTCACTCAAAAATTAATAAATTATCTTTTCCTGATAATACTAAAAATAAAAACAGTAATCTATTTTTAAAATTAAGAACTGGTTTAACATTAATTGAATTATCCATAGTAGTAGCTCTCTTGGGAGTTATTTTCACTGGAATCTTTTCTACATATTACACTGCACTAAAAATCTCTCGTAATACAGCTCCCAAGGGAGGGACATCTAAACAGAATATTTTTTTTGCACTTGAAAATGTGCGTTCTACAATCTCTCAAACCTATTATGTAGATGGACATAGAAACTTAGTCTTTATAGGAAAAACAGATGGGGTGCAGGGTGCAAGGAGGGATAAAATTATCTTTGCGGCAAATCATCCCAATTCAGAAGAAATTGGATCTCCCGCCATTCGAGAAGTATCTTTTTTTTTGAAGCCCATGGAAAATAAGCAGGAAGAATTTAATTTGATTCGACGTGAAGATGAAATGGTAGATAAGGATCCCTTAAATGGTGGAATAGAGCATATTCTGTTGGAACATGTAACCAGCTTTCAATTAAAATACTCCCAGAGGGGAGACAAATGGCAGGACGAGTGGGACACCAAAGACGTAAAAAAAGTACCGAAACTAATTAGGATTGAAATAATCGCAGTTGTAGGTGATACTGAAATGAAATATGAATCTCTTGCCTATCCGGGAATATTTTTCAAATGAAAATAAATCCTAATTTATTTTCTAAAAATGGTATGATCATAATTATGCTTGTCGTTAGCATTGGATCTGCCTCCTTTTTTACATCCATAACATACTTCAAGGAAATGGCAACAGAGTACGAAATATCCAAAACCAATGCTCAGGGCTACAAAGCTTTTTTACTCGCCAGGGCGGGCATGCAGGGGGGTTTGGGAGCCCTTAAAAAAATCCCCGAAGAAGTTTTATACCAATCCGGAATCGCATTCAATCCACCCCCCGTTCCTCTGGGTAATGGGACAATCTTTTACAAAATTTCTCCCGAAGATGGAAAAATAAATATTAACTACTTGATAAGAGCTTATGACCAACAACCGAATTTGAGAGTTCAGGAGATGCTCCAAAAACTTTATGAACAATTGTCAATTCCGAGAGAAAAAATTTTTCCCATCATGGATTGGATCGATGAAAATTCAGAGGAGATCGGAAATGGGGCAGAAATTTTTTACTACAATGGATTAAAACCTCCACGAAAAATAAAAAATGGTCCTCTTTTTACACTATCCGAGCTAACTTCCGTCAAAGGATATAACCGAAAGCTCATATACGAATCCTTAAAATCTTCTGATTATGATAAAAATAATTCTAAGGATTTTCTCACTGAAGAGGAAAAACTTCTTGTTACAGATCTTGATTTTGTGCTATCTAATAATATCACTGCCTACCTTCCATATAGGGATACCAGTGATGATAGGATAAATATAAATGCCGCCCCCTATCATGTTGTCATGTCACTCTCTGAGTATATGACAAAACAGGCGGCAATGAAGCTGTTAAAGTTTAAACTTGAAAAAGGCGGTTATATAAAAGAATTGAAAGACATTGAAAAATTTGCCGAATTTCAAACTAAAACTGCAAGTGGATTTACTCTCTATAGTGAATTAGCCGGGGATGGAACTGCTGTATCCGGTGGAAGAGTAAAAACTAAAGGTGAGATTTATAGAATTGTGGGTGTGGGAAAATTTGGAAAAGCTATGAGAAGAGTCACCTGTCTATTTGATTTACCAAACGATCAAATACTTTTCTATTCCGAGGACTAATGTGATATACGAGCAATATCTAGCAATTGATTATGGAACTTCATACATTAAAGGTGTATTGTATAAAGAAATTCTCGGAAGTGTTACAATTCTCAGATCGGAATCATTAAAATTAGTTCGTTTTGAATCCGATGAGGGTGATGAATATGAATACAACATAGTTAGGTTTATTCAAAGTTTTTTTCCAGAGGAATCAACATTTATTATAAATATACCCTTAGATAAAATTTTTATTCGAGACATTGTAGTACCCCTAGGGAATGAGAAAGCAGTTAGGGAAGTCATACCATTTGAAGTGGAAAATGTAGTACCTTTTCCTATTGAAGATATGGTAGTACAGGGAACAATTAGTAGAATAGAAGCTGAAGCAACAAGAGTAATTACATTTTCCTCGCACAATATAGATGTTGAAAAATCGGCGGTTCCATTTTCTAGGTCAGATATTTCATTAAAATGTATGAGTACCGACCCAATTACACTGAGTGCTTCGGGTAAATACTTTTATACAAAGACTATTCATGATTCTCATTATGGTCAATTGGATATAGGCGGGAAAGTAAGTATTTTTAATATATTAGAAAGGGGAAGATTGATTCATTCCAGATTCTTTGCGGGAGGGGGAGATTTTATCACGGATAAAATTAGAAAACTCCTTAGAATGAGCTCTGAAGAAGCTGAAGATTTTAAACACTCCATCAATTTTAGTATCTATGATCCCACACCCGAAGAAATAGAAAATTTAAGAAAAAGATTTATTATATCTAATGAAAATATAATAGAAATTTTTAATGTAATCAAAGAGTCCATCAAAGAAATAGCCAATGAAGTATTAAAAAGTATCCATACAATTAGATCTTCGGAAAGGCCCTTAACTATTTATTTATCCGGTGGCGGTTCTTTATTTTCCGATACAGAAAAATTCCTTTTTGATTTAACAGGTTTTGTCTATAAAAGATATGACTTTTTAGATATTAATGATGAGTTGTATAACAACTGTGTTTCTATGAGTTATCATTATAGACTCAGAAAACAAGAGCAGGTAAATTTTTTAACAGATGAGTTTTCTAAGAGGTTAAATAAAAATAATTTTAAATTTTCTGATTTTAAAACTCATATTATTATACTAGGAATTTCCTTAGGAATACTTTCCTCTGTATTCTTATTGAGTATTCTCAATGATAAAAAGAAAATTCAATCCCAAGAAGAAGTTTTAAGAGAAAGATTCAAACAGGGATTTGGTAGAGAACTCGCAGAAGAAGATGATGTGATGGCAGAAGCTCTCTCCGAAGTAAAAAAAGAACAAAAAAAATCAGAAATAGTCAGACTCTTTTTGGGTAAAGAGAGTATTCTGGATCTTATTTTCGAAATTACCAATTTATTTCCCCCTAAGGATGAATTAAATTTTGTATTAGAACAATTTACTTATGATGGAAATGAAATTCATATCTATGGAAAGGTTGATGAGTTTAGCGACCTGGGAACTCTTCAAAATTCGTTAGAAAGAAGTAAATTATTTAAAAACATAGATGTTCAGAACAAAAGATTAATACAGGGTGTTACAAAACTAAGAGTGAGTTTTAAAATTAAATTAGAGATTGCCAGCGGCTCCGAAAAAAGCCCAAAGGAATCAAAGGGGGATTCAAATGCTGAATAAACTTGATGAGAGAGAAAGACTTCTATTATTCGGGGGAGTTGGAGTTCTTTTATTATTATTATTTTTAAATATTATAAATTCCCTTTACCAGTATAGGGTCGAGCTTAGTCAACAGGTGATTGAAACTAGAAGTAATTTTCCCGCACTAGAAAAAGCGATTCAAGATAATAATTATTATAGATCACTAAAATCCGGAGATGAGGAGAAGATTAGTGATATTTATGCAAAATTAGACACTATAATGTTAAGGTATTCTTTAAAAGATAGAGTCCAAACTATGAAAGATACAAACTCTATGATTTTAAAAAATTACAATAGAACTACCATAGATATTACTTTTCGCTCAGTTCCCTTGCAGGATATTTTTAAGTTAATTTATGATGTAGAAATGAACAAACAAATTAATAGCAAAATAGATTACATAAGTTTTAGAAAACCAATCGCTGGAAAAGAAGTATATGATGTTAATTTAAAGCTCTCTTCCTATAGTAAAATTGGTAAGAAAAATGGCTGAGCCTGAAAAAGAATTAGAACAAGTAGAAGAACCAGTTGATGAATTATTTCCCAAAGAAGATTTCATCGAAGATGATTCAGATCATTATGACAATTCCTTATCATACAAACAAATCACAATGCTTTTTTTGGGCGGAATTTTGGGACTTTTTTTGTTTGTTGTCTTACTTTTTCCTATTGAAGAAATAATTCGATTCTTTATCACAAAAAATACTCAAAATTCAGGATTTATTATTGATTTCAAAAAATTGAATTTTCCTATTCTCGGTACAAAATCTGTCGATTCCTTATATATGGTCACTAAGGATAACATTGAAATCAAGTCAGAAGAAATTCAATTTGATGTGGATATTCCAGAGCTCTACAAAGGAAATATACTCACACAAATGGAAGCACTCTCATTTGTTTTAGAAACTGATGACCTTCTTCTAAATGCTAAATCTTTAAAAACCGATATAAATCTAATTTTGTCTGAAAGAGAAAATCCTGTACTCAATGGTGGTTTAACGATCTCCATTGTAGGAGGAAAAATTCCTAAAATTCCCTCTTTCCCAATTCTAGGTGATTTATCCGGAACCAGTATAAAATCTATAAATCTAAATATGAAAAAAAATGGTAATCGAATCTCATTTGAAAAAGCGATATTTGATCTATCAATTGCGAAAATAACTTTAAAAGGAAGGATGGATATTTCTCCAATTTTTAAAGCATCCAGACTGGATATGGAAATTTGTCCCAAACTTTCCAAAGAATTTATCATTGAAAGACAAGATTTGTCAGACACCTTGAGTCTTTTAGCGAAAGATGGAAAAGAGGCATGTATACCTCTTCAGGGGACATTATCCGATCCTCAAATAAACATAAATATCAACTTACCGGGGAAAGAGGAATCGAATGTATTACCTGATCCCCCTAAAATCCCCTAACTATGGAGTTCAACTTGTCTAACGAGTCAAAATTTAAAATTAAAATTCTAGCCTCTGCTACTTTTATATCTACTATTCTTTTTTTAACCGGTTTTCAATTACTATCGGGAAATTTTCATGGAAATGGTGAGCCACCTCAATTACAATCAGAGAAAATTAATCCTGTAACACAAACTCAAAATGAGGCAGAAAGAACTCCTGAAAACCCTATAATTCCTGAGGAACAAAAATTAGAACCGAGCCCCGAATCAGTAGAATCTCCAATTGCGGAAGAAGCTATTGGTATAGACAAAAATAGTAAATTTAGGGCATCTACCTGGTTTTCTGATTATTCTGCAATGGTAAAAAATATTAAAAATTACCATGAAGTTCATCCCTTTATATATACAATGAAAGGTGGTCTTACAAACACTGGAGAGTTAATTAGTGTTTGGAGTAAGACAAGTCGGAAAGAAAGAACCGAAGAAATGAGAAGATTAAATCCAAATGTTCTTATAATACCAACCATTTTTCGATGGGAAAATCCAAAAGAAAAAATATCTGAAAACATAGGTATGAATGGAAGGGGAGATATTAGAGAAAAGCATATAAATGAGATTGTAAATGAAGTTATGACTTATGGATATGATGGGATTGATATTGATTACGAAGGTATGACATGTAATAAAAAAGAAAAATTTGAAGAGTTTATTGTTCTTTTAAGCAAAGAATTAAAAGCTAGAAAAAAATTACTCTCAGTTGCAGTACACCCTAAAACTTC
This sequence comes from Leptospiraceae bacterium, assembly GCA_947458405.1. GTDB lineage: Bacteria > Spirochaetota > Leptospiria > Leptospirales > Leptospiraceae > JACKPB01. The sequence goes on along the minus strand of CANGZW010000022.1, from coordinate 28,937 downwards.
TTCTTCACAAATTAAAAATTCAAGTTGTAATGGACTTTCCAAGCCAATTGTAATGGACTTTTCAGAAAATTGGAGAGGTCCGATGACTCATGACTATGCCTTTTTAGCGAAATATGCAGATCGGGTAAAAATAATGGCATACGAATTACATCCCAGAAAGTACAGAAATCCCGGTCCCGGCCCTCAAGCACCTAACGTTTGGTTAAAATCTATCATTGAATATGCAAAAGCCAGAGTTCCCGCAAATAAATTGTATATGGCAATTCCCACCTATGGATATGATTGGGCATTAAATTGTAATACCAGAGCAAAAGCTGTATATTGGGATACAGCCACAAAGATAAGAAATAATCAGCATACTATGTACCAACCCACTAATATTTCTAAGATTTTAAGTGAGCATAAAAATTCCAAGTCATGGAAAAATTTAACCAAGTTTTTATACATCCACGAGAATAAAATTTATGAAGACCCAAGTATTTGGTATCACTCTGAGGGTTGCGATAGGGTAGCATTTTTCATGAACAAAAAAGCCTTTGAAGAAAAAATGAATTTACTTAGAAAATATGAACTTGCAGGTTTTTCTTTTTGGCAACTCCTAAGTGAAAATGATCCATCCATCAATGATTATTTGGGACTTCTAGTAACCAATAAATTACCCCCGGTAAAACAAATCGAAATTGATCCTACAAAGATGGTAAAAAATACTGAGGAACAGTATAATGATGAACTTAGAGCGGAATCACTTCCTCCCAATAAGGGAGATTCTGAAAACTGAAATAACAGATATTCCAAAAGTAGCAGGAGAATATCTTAAGAGTGGAAAAGTTGTAATATTTCCAACAGAAACAGTATATGGTATAGGAGCATCTTCTCTTATACCATATGCATGTAAGAATATTTATAAAATAAAAAATAGACCCTCTGACAATCCATTTATAATACATTTTTCTTCAATCGATGAAATTGAAGAGTATGCACATCTTACATTTGAAATTATTTCAATTATAAAAAAACTAAGTCCTGGACCTATAAGTTATATCTTAAAAAAGAAAAAAGAAATTTTTTCAACCGAACTTCCAACAATAGGTGTTAGGATTCCGTCTAATAAAATAGCACAAGAAATGTTAAAAATTTCTGGTCCTGTGAGTGCTCCATCGGCTAATCTAAGTGGAAAACCATCCATTACGAAGATTTCAGATATCAAGATTAGCTTTATAGGAAAAGTTGATTGTATATTAGAGGGAGGAGATTGTGTGGGTGGTATCGAATCGACAGTCATAGACCTAAGCGTATCACATCCGAAAATTTTGAGACCCGGTTTACTCTCCATTCAGGAAATTACAAAAAGCCTAGATGGTTTAAAGATTGATTATAGTGAAGAACAAAATAAAAGTCCCGGAACAAAATACAGACATTATTCACCTGAGTGTAATGTATTAGTAATTGAAAATGAAGATCAAATTGATAATTATGACAATTCTGCATTTATAGGATTTAAAATTATTCCAAAAATAACAAAAATAGAAATTGTAAAAAATAATAAAGATTATATTAATAAATTATACTCTTTTTTTATTCAATGCGAAAGAGAAAAAATAGAAATAATTTACTGCCAAAAACCTATAGAAGATGAAGATTCTTTTTCACTTTTAAATAGACTTTATAAAGCAGTATCTAAAAAATGAGAAAGAATTGAAAATAAAAATAATGAAAACTCGGGAAAGATTAAATGGGAAATATTAATAATGATTCTAATAAAGATGAAAATCAAACATTATATGCCATTCCTATACCTGAATCAGAATCAGAACCAATTCAAAATAGAGAACTTATTAATAATGAAACGGAAGATGTAATTACAGATAATAAAGAAGATAAATCATCAAAAGAAAAGCCAATTTATTCAATTCAATTTAAAATGATGCTAGTTATCTCAAGCGTTTTAGCAATCACAACCTCGTCTATAATTGCACTAGCAACTTATTTTTTTAAATCAGATAACAAAGTTAGAATTATGGAAACAAACCTTGAATTAGTTAGGGTAGTTGAGTTAAAAGTTAGAGCAGATTTAAATTCGGTAGTCGATAAGGGAAAGCAATTAGCCCTTACACTTAAACAAGATTTCAAATATAAACAACAGAAAGAATTCTTTTTGGAACAATTTTTTAAGAATGATCATAGCTTTATTTATTTAGGAGTCTATCAACAAAAAGATTCAAAGCTAATTCCCGTAGAAACATTATTTAACTCTGATTACTTGAAAAAAATCTCAGTGGATGAAAATGAGATTTATGATATAATAAATAAAAACCAATCTGAGTTTCTTAAATCATTTGCAGGCTCATCTATACTCTTGAATACCAGTCAGGGTTTTCAAGAGCCAATACTTTGTATCTCAATTCCACCGTTAGAGGATGATGACACTACTAACGATTTCATATTAGTAATAATGGTCAAATTAGAAACAATATTGGATGCATTTAAAAAGTCTGGTATTACAGAAACATTTATGGTTAGTGGAGATGGTACGGTTATAGCTCATCATGATTCAAAGCTAGTATTGTCAGGTAAAAATCTTGTAGATTCACCAATAGTTAGAGCTATGCTCGCAAGTCCCACAACAAATGGTCAACAATCATTTGAAGGAGAAAGTGGAAAGAGATATTTAGGATCATTTCAAAAACTAAAGTATAGATTTACAAATATTGGAATTATTTCAACTATTCCCGAAGACAAAGCCTTCGAAGCAGTTTATGAGATTCAAGAGAGAAATATTTATATTATGGTAATCTCCTTGTGTATCTCATTAGTCGTTATAGTTATTTTTGCTAAATCAATATCAACACCAATTTTAAGCTTACTCTCTGAAACTGTAAATATCTCAAAAGGTATTTTCAAATTAAGTATTACAAGAAGTACTAATGATGAAGTGGGAGTTTTAACAGATTATTTTATCACAATGGCAAAAGGTCTGGAAGAAAGAGAAAAAGTAAAAAGTATTTTAGGAAGTATGATTGATCCGGTGGTTGTACAGGAAGCGATGATTGACCTGGTTGCTCTTAAACGTGGAAGTGAAAAAACAATCACAGCATTCTTTTCAGATGTTGCGTCTTTTTCAACAATTTCGGAACAATTAACCTCAGTAGAATTAGCATCTTTATTAAATGAATATTTATCCGCAATGACTATAATATTACAAAAAAGAAATGGTGTATTAGATAAATATATTGGGGATGCTATTGTAGGAATATTTGGTGCACCAGTAGATGTGGATAATCACAGTATTAAGGCATGTCATGCATCAATTGAGATGATTGCAAAGCTTAAGGATTTAAGACATTATTGGAAATCAAATAATTTATACTCTAAAGAAGCACAGGAAATGGATGTAAGAATCGGTCTCAATACAGGTCCGGCAAAAGTAGGATTTATGGGTACCGATAATATGGGATCTTTTACCATGATGGGTGATACAGTTAATTTAGCGGCAAGACTTGAAGCGGCTGGAAAAGATTATGGTGTAAATATATTAATTTCAGAAATGATTAAAGATAACATTGGTAATAATTTTTTTATCAGAGAATTAGATTTAGTTAGGGTAAAAGGTAAAAATGAACCGGTAAAGTTATTTGAATTAATAAGTACCTCCTCAAATATACCCAAAAATCTTTCTGAATCCACACCTATGTATGAAGAAGCATTTAAGTTTTATTTAAAACGAGATTTTGCAAAAGCAATTTCTCTCTTAAATGATTCGATTAAAGCCCGGGGATATAAAGATAAGTCAGCTAAAATGCTCATAGAACGTTGTGAAGAATATATAAAAATTCCTCCTGCAGTTGATTGGGATGGGGTTTATACCCGAACACATAAATAATATATATGCAATCAAAAGATAAATCATACTTATATATCATTTTTCTAGTATTAATTATAATATTTTTTTCTTTTAGATTATTTAAAAATATGACTCGTTTTTCAAAAGAAGGTGAAAATCCAATTATTGGAATGTTGACTTTTAAAAATAAATTAATTCAAAGAAAATTTGATTCAGAGGTTATCTGGGATGAGGTTGAATCAGGAGTTGAAATTAGAAATCGTGATACAATTAGAACTGGAGATTATTCAGATGCTCTATTGACATTAGTTGATAAATCTAAAATTAATATCAATGAAAACAGTATGATCTATTTAGATTTTTCAGATTCTGCAATTATTGATTTTGCATATGGGTCTTTATCACTTGTTGGATCAGAAGATAATAGTGGCGGAGGGGGAGGGGGTACTACCAAAGGTGGAGATGGGGGAGGTATGCTAAAAGACCTTAAAATAACTGCTGGAGATAAAGTCTTAGAAATTGGAAACTCCTCTATAAATTTAGAGAAATCAGGGAAAGAAGATTTAAAATTACAGGTAACTTCTGGAAAAGCAAAAATTATATCAAATGGAAAAGAAACTGAACTCAAAGAAAACGAAGTTGCCAATATGAGTCACGATGGTATTGAAGTTTCAGAGGTTACATTATTTCCATCACTACCATTAGATTATCAAAAATTTTACTCAAAAACAACCAAAACACCCGTAAACTTTGAGTGGAGTACAACAGATGGCTCAGAAAATGTTTATTTAGAGATATCAAAGGATTCAAAATTTTCAAGCCTGGTTGGAAAATATCCCGAAAGAAATAATACCCTTCAAGTGAATCTAGACAGCGGTTCATATTATTGGAGACTGACTGCAGTTAAGAAAGATAAAAAAAGTAGAGAAATTAGTAATCTAAGAAAATTTCAAATTTTTTCTGTATCACCTCCATCGATTGTATCACCCGAAGATGGTAAAACATATAAATTTTCTGCATTTGCCCCATTGATTGAATTTACATGGAAAAAAAACGAGTTGTATAAAGAATACTCTTTTGAATTATCCACAGATAGTAATTTTTCAGATAATATTAAAAAATCCCTAACATCTTCAAATCACATTACAATTGATAATTTACCTGAAGGCAAATACTTTGCCAGAGTGACAGCATTTCCAATCGGTGCCGAGATTTCCTCTGAAACTTCGGCTCCGATTTCTATTAATTTAGAATCTACAGCCATACCTGAATCACCTATCCTGGCTTCTCCTTCTAATGGACAAAAGATATTTAAATTATATTTTGAAAAAGGATTTTCTCTTTTCCAATGGAAAGATAATCCAGAAATAAAAGAGTATAACATTCAAATTAGTTCCTCAAAACAATTTGATAAAATAATTTATGATAATAAACTTTCTGGAAATCAAACTAAACCTCAGGTTAAAGCTCCACCGGGAATATACTTTTGGAGAGTTAGTGCTCACTCAAAAGATGGTAAAAACTCTGAATTTTCAGAAATATCTAGTTTTGAACTTAAAGAAATTGATAAAATTGAAATAATATCTCCAAACAATAAGTCTCTAAATAAATTTATAGATGAAAATACTGTATTCCAATGGAAAAAAATTGAGGCCATACCAAATTTTATTTTTGAGATTTCAAAAGATGAAAATTTTCAAAATATAATATTTTCTACAAAGCTAAATTCTTATCAGGCTTCCTATAAATTTAAAGAAGAAGGGGATTATTTTTGGAGAGTTAGATTGATAAGCGAAGATAATATCGATCTAAGCAAAAGTGACGTTTACTCTTATTCTTTAGACAATATAAAAGATCCTGTAATTATCTCTCCTAAAGAAAATGAAAAAGTTGATATGTCCAAGACTGAAGAGTTAACTCTAAAATGGGAAAAAGATCCCAAAGCATATTTATATATAATCGAAATTAATGACTCTTATGGAAGATCTATTGTAAAATCCACAAAAACTAATAATAATTATTATATTTTTAAAGATATTAGTAAATTAGAAGAAGGATCATTTTCATGGAATATTCAATCTATTTATAAAAAAGGAGAAATTGAATCATTTTCAAATAAATTAAATGGTAATTTTAAAATTACATTATCTGATAAGCCTGTAATACCATTAGCTAAATCGCAGAAGAAGTTTTATGTTGAATAATATAATATTAAAATTTACAGTAATTTTGTTTTTATTTTTTACATTGGCAATAATTGCTGATGATGAATCCAATAATTTAGAAAATATTTTAGAATGGGAAGAAGTCAAATTTTCAAAAGGTTATCAAGTTCAAATTAGAAACTCTAACAAAAAAGTAATCATTGATGAAAAGATAAATGAAAATAAATATAAAATTAAACTCCCTGAAGGAGTTTATGAGGAGAGATTAGGTGTATATAATAAATTTGGAAAAATTTCTGGATTTTCCGAATGGGAAAAAATTGTTGTCAGTAAGGTATATCTTCCAGAGGTAAAAAGTGAAAACATAAATCTTATTCCAAATCCTGAAAACCAGTCGATTACTATTAAAGGAAATAATTTTTCTTCGGATATAAAAATATTCCTTAAATCTAAACATGATCATAATATAATTAAATCATTTGTAGTTAATAACGAAAAAGAAATTCTTTTAAATATTTCAATTAATCAAAATTCCCTTGGGAAGTATGATTTGGTTTTAGTAAATCCCAGAAATAAAAAAATACATATAACCGAATTTTTATCTATTATAGAAAAAAAGGATGAAATTATTAGTTCTAATCAAAGGGCAATTCAAGAATTAGCCCCCTCATCTGATATAGTCAATCTTGAAAAAAATAATTTAATTTCAAGTTCAATGAGATTCAATGCAGGATGGAGATCAGCTCTTATCCCAGGATGGGGGCAGTATTACAAAGAGGAGAAGGTAAAATCCATAATATATTTTACAACTTTTTTTTCTGGCTTAGTTTATTTTAATACATTATATAAAGATTACAACCAAGCAAAATCAAATTTTGAAAATTCTTCTAATTTAGGATTGTTACTCGGAACATACCAAGGTACTGGAGCTGGAAGTTTAATTCTATATAATTATTTACAGAATGAATCAAATTATTCTGATTCAGTTTACAGGGCTAGTAAAGCATCTCAAGTTGCAATCGGAATTGAAATAATCTATTTGGTAAACCTTTTAGATGCAATTTTTTTGAATTCAACCCCAAAACAGGATGCCACTGGATTTAAAATTATTACGGATTACAAAATACAATCATTTGGACCGGGATTGCCCCTAAATTCTCAGTATGATTTGGGAATAAAGTGGAATTTTTAATAGAAAGATTCTTGCTAATAGAAGATTCAAAAAAAAAATGGAAGTACGCTCGGATGGTGGAATTGGTAGACACGCAAGCTTGAGGTGCTTGTGCCGATAGGTGTGGGGGTTCAAGTCCCCCTTCGAGCAAATTCTCTAAAATCATTATAGTAGCTATTCAAATAAGTTAACATCCCCACCAAATATACTATTACCAAAAGCTCTGCTGGAAATAAAAATAAGTAACTATCTTGATTAAGGTTTATTGCTTTTGCCAAAATATAAAAAGCTATATTAATATTTACTAAAACAACTCCTAGTTTTCCAAAAATATTCGGTTCTCCCTGAAACCCTCTCTTAAAAAATAAGAATGTCCCAATAATAACTCCTAAAAATTCACGTACTACAATTAAATATAATATCTGAATTGGATAATTATAATAATAAGATATTAATAAAATTCCAACAATTGTAAAAATTTTATCACATACCGGATCTAAGTATTTTCCATAAATAGATTCCGAATTAAATCTTCTGGCTATATATCCATCTATAAAATCACTCAAAACACAAATACTATATATTAATAACGTATATGTTAATAAATAATAATTTTTTATATCAAAAGAAAACTCCCTACCATAAAAGGAGAAAAAAGGTAGGATGAATACACGAATTGTAGAAATAAAATTAGGTATGGTTAGGATTTTTTCTTCTTTTAGCTTTTGAGCTATTTTAGGAGTTATTTATTTTCTCCTGAATATAGAGAGAAAAATATCCGGAATATTTAGATTGGATTTCTTTTGATTTCCAATCATTCCCTGTAAATTTTTTTCTACATTCTGATTTCTCACAATTCAATTGAACAGAGTAATCAGGATCTGACTCGGTCATGGCATAGTCGAATGTAAGCTCTTCCCCGACCTGTATATCCTTGAGGGCTACAAACACTATCTGACCTTTAATACCACAATTAGGATGGCAACAGTGATTCATTCTCCAGTCATCACTGGGGTCTTTAGGATTTAAGGGAGCTATTAAAAAATTACTTTCAATAAAATAAGCATAATCACCATATTTTTCTCGAAAAGTTGACCATTCTCTTGCTTCTATTATTAACCCACCTGAAATACTTACTATCTCATTTTTAGTTATGTTTTCAACTGCAAAGAGTCCCGCACCTTTTCCTGGTGAATCTTTTCTTATTACTTTTTTACTAACATAACTTTCTGATTTAATAGTATTGAGAAGCTCCCTATTGTAATCCATATCACTTTCCTCTAAATAAAAGAAGAGTTCTTCCTAATCTTATTTCATCAAAATCTCTTAATGCTTTAGGTTTAAGAATTTTTTTGCCATTCACAAATGTTCCTCTTTGTGATACTGAATCATAAATATAATAAGTTCCATTAATTTTTTTTATTTTTGCTTGTTTATTGCTAATTGTAATATCTTTTAAAATTAAATCATTAGAAGTCGAATTTCCAATTTCAATTTCATCCATTGTAATATTGAATTGTCTTCCAGGATTTGGTCCTTCTTTTTGAATTAAAAATGCAGTGTCATACCTTTCTCCTCTAGGTAAACCTTTAGGGGATGAGGCCGGTTGAATCAAATCTATGGAAGATCTAAAATTTTCTTCATTTTGTAGTAAAAAATCATCATCATCATCTTGTGAAAAAGAAGAAGTAGATAGAACTGCTACTTTATTTCCTTCATGAAATGCATTATTTTCGTGATAATAAAGATCTGCTTTGTATTTACTTTCTCTTTTGTTCTTTATAACTGCTTCTAATTTTTTTTCATTATTTTTAATTTTAGAATAATATATAAAAAAGCATAATATCAAAAAAGATATTAATATTGAAAATACAAACTCAACATCTTCTAATTTAGATTCAATTATATCTATTAAACCTACATTATAATTAAGGTTATAGACTAAATCACCTATTTTTAATTTAATATTTACTTTATGAGAATTTAAATCCTTAGCATAGAGTTCAAATGGAGTAGTGTATTCTAAAGTTGTAGGTCTTTTTTTTAGGTAATTTAAGTTAGAAATAATATTATTAATGAGTAGCTTATCATTAAAAGAATACTTATTCCCATTGGTTCTTTCATTAAAAATTGATCCAATAGTTTCATCCTGTGTTACAGAATGAACTCTTATATGTTTTTCTTCAGATAAATTAAATAATTTATTATTTGGATCTAAAGAATCTGTAGCCTTAGAAGGGGATATTAGAAATAAGAAAGTAGGAGACTTAACCTGAGGTAGCTTATTTAATAGTCTAGTTAAATTTTGAAAAACCTTATTTGATTTTCCTATAGGAAGGGATGCTAATTTATCATATATTGCAATTCTATCCATATCATTTAAAAAAATCATTTCATCATTTGAATATACAAATAAAGAAATTTTATCATCATCAGATAGACTTTTGATAATATTTTCTGAAATAACCCTAGATATTGAATTGTCATCGGCCGAGGAAGCCTGAATAGCTAATACCAATCGAATTGGTCGGGTGGAGGATTTTTTTAACAAATCTACTTTTACTATATCTTCTGTGATACTTTCGCTATTTTCTCTTATAGTAATAATTTCATTTTGGATCGGCTTATTGAGCTCCTCCCTTACATGAATTTGAATTTTAGGAAAATCGGAAGTATCAACTTTTTCAACCACAGGTGATGAAAATATATAAAAAGGAAAAATGAGAATGTAAAAATAAATTAAACTAATTTTTTTTATAATATTAAAGATTGATAAGAAGTTTAGTATGACTGAATTTAGTATTTGTTTCATATATAAATTTATTGGATCCATAAAAATATTAAGTTATAATAATAATTTTTTTGAGTATTCCTCTTTAAGTCCTTCTAGACTTTTATTATTTAAAAAAAAATGTTCTACACTAACTCCATTTTTTAGAACAGTAACCTCATCTGCAAGTTCTCTTACAATTCTTCTATCATGAGTAATTAATAAAAGTGATGTGTTTCCGGCATTTATTAATTCAATTAAGTCTTTTAATACAATCCTTTCGTTCAATGAATCCAATGCAGTTGTAGGCTCATCTGCTATTATTATTTTCGGCTGAATAAAAGAAGAAATAGCAATTAAAACTCTCTGCCTTTCTCCTCCCGATAGAGAAAAAGGACTTTTTTCTAGTTTTTCTTCTATGTTTTTTATTCCGAATTTTTCAAATAAGTCAATAATTTGTAATATAGAAATACTAACACCAATTTCTTTAAATGTATCTAAAATTTGTGTTTTTAAAGAAAAATAAGGATGAAATGAGTCAGCAGGATTTTGTGGAATGTAGCAAATTTCTTTTCCCCTCCATTTTTTCCAGTTGCTTATTTTTTTAAAATCAATCCCCATTATTAAAAATTCATCAAATTCTAAATTTAAATTATTCAATAAAAGATTCTGAATGGCAAAACAAAAAGTAGACTTACCACTTCCCGAGCCTCCTACCAAAGCATGAATTTTCCCCTCTGATAATTGAAAATTGAAGTTGTCTAACAATTTTCTACCCTGAAGGTCAGTAACCCTTAGGTTTTTACAATGTATAGCTTCAAACACCGGACATGTCTCTTTTTTTTCTTACTAATTCAACTGATCGCTTGAAATCAAAATAGGCTCTATCAAAGGAAGGTAAATCATAATTTTTAGTATTAGGATTAGATTGTTCAGAACTGACCCCCTGATTCAAATAAAATAATTCATCGAGAACAATTTGTTTTACTTTTTTAGATGTTATTTCTAAAAAATATTTCTTAAATGAATCATCCTGAGATACAAGAAGGATTGCAATACAATTGGGTGATAATCTCATTAATACCTGCTCTTTCCAAAATCTCTCCCATAATAAAATTTCTTTCCAATGAAATTTAATTCTACTTCCTGTAATTGCTTCAATTGCTTTTTCATTTAATTGTATATGTTTAAATTTATTTAAAAAACTCTCAAGTGTACTATGCTCGGTTTGAATTGCACGATTAAGTTCGGCTTCTTCCACCTGTAAAATTCCAGTAATTTTATCTTGTGATACATTTAAATAACTTCCAGTGCTAATTGCTATTGAATAACTCCGTCCTTCTTTTTCGGCGCCTTCTAATTTATATAAGTTAGGCCCATTTTTTAATAATTTATATGTGGCTCTATCAACTACAATTCCACTGTTGACTTTTCCGGTTAATAAAAAATCTGAAAGTTTTTGTCTGAGTTGAGAAAGTTCTGTTTCAAATCCCCTGGGACCCTTTACATCTACAAAGTCATCTTCATCCGTTTTTTCATTATTTTTCTTAAAAATTTTAAAAAATTTATTCAGTCCTTTAATCATTTTAACCATAATCCTTTCTTAAATTTGAAGGCCGTTTAATTAGTCCTTTTTGGAGTTCATATAATTTTGCAAATTTCAAAAATGTAGAGTAAGAGGATGAAATTGCTATAATAAGCCCTGCATACCCATCTAAAAATCCTAATTTAAAAATATAAATTTCTAAAAATTTTATGAATGGTTTATAAATTGATTTTAAAATAGGAGACTTCGTATTTTTAATAAATCTTGTATAAGCGACTATTGATGAAAATTTATTAATGGTATCTACCTGATGGGTCAGATCTTTAAAACTAAAGTGAATAATATCTCCCTTTAAACTGCTTCCATTTCCACTAATCTCTATATAATCATGAGGGTTTTCCCCTATCCATTTTGCATAACCTTTTAAAAAAAATCTATATCTCTTAAGTGGGTACCATCCGCTATGTTTAATAAATTTACCTATATGGTAAGTCAATCTTGGAATTTTGTAACCCTGAAATTCTATCTCATTTTTATTTAGAATATCAACTATTTCACTTTTTAATTCAGGGGAAATTCTCTCGTCGGCATCTAATGATAAAATCCACTTACCACTGCATAAATCGATGGCTTTATTTTTTTGTTCGATATGCCCCTTAAATTCATTTTTAAATATTTTTACTTTATTAAATTGTCGGGCGATTTCTAAAGTTTTATCAATAGAAAATGAATCGAGTACAATGACTTCATCTGCTATATCATGGAAGGATTCGATACAATCAAAGATATTTAATTCTTCATTGAAAGTGATAACGGCTACCGAAAAATTTATTTTTTTCTTTTCATTTTCATTCATTTTAAATAACCTGAAAATCAAGAATGAACCTTTCCAAACTATCAGTTTTGTTTTTAAGTTTGTTCATTGTCACGATTCCTGTCTCAGTTACTATTTCCCAAACTTTTGCAGTATTGGGTAGTATATTTTTCATATTAGATGCTGGTAATAAAAAAAAGCTAATCAGGAAATTTACCTATCCCATTTTTATTATGGGGGTAGTCGTATATCTCACTCTTTTTATATCTTATCTTTTTCACTTAAATTCCTATAAGGACTATATTAGCGGATTGTTAAAGGGAGAAATTTCAGATATTTGGTTTTGTATCGTATTTTTATCATTGGGTTTTTTAGCCAGAGAACGAGAAAACCTAAACTATTTTAAAATAGCATATTTTTTTGCACTTGGATTTATTCTAGTTTCCGGATTAATTTCGATGTTTACTCCATTTCGATTACCGTCATACATTTTAAATAATTTTACAGTCGTAGAAGGAGCAAGAGCCCAACATTTTGCTGGAGAATTATTCGGATTTAAAACTTACTTACCGAATGGGTTGATGAATACCCACTTAACATTTGGCGGTCTTTTAGGATTATTTTATCCTGGATTAATTGCTTATTATATTTATAAATTTCCAGAAAGAAAGGAGTATAAAAATATCTTCTATTCCTTTATAATAATTCTCCTTAGTATCCTACTTTTCTATAATCAAAGTCGTTCAATTTGGGTAGGTATCGTTTTTGCCAGTATTGTGATGATAAAAAAATGGAATAATTTTTTAATGGAATTTATAAATAAAGAAAGAGTTATCTATTTTCTTTTAACATTTGCATTTATATTTTTGGTAGGGATATTTTTTATTAAAAAAAATTGGTTATTACAGAGAGCTTTTACGGAATCAATTGAACAAAATACAACTGAAAATCAAAGATATTATATATTTAAAAATACTATTAATATGATTAAAGATAATCCTTTGTTAGGAGTGGGTCCCGGAAATTTTTATAAGGAACATCTTGCTTACTCTAATAATATGGTCAGAGATCATCAAGAGTTGTTATACGAACTCTCTATCACTCCAAGGGGACATGCTCATAATGATTTACTTCATTTATTTGCTATTGGAGGAATTTTTAGTTTTATTGCCTATTTATTATTCTGGTTTATGAATATTCGATTTTTTTTGGAAGCGGAGGATGAAAAAGATAGTATATTATTTTCGGGATTCCTTGTTTTTTTTCCTTCAGGATTTTTTCAGTGTTATTTTTTGGATGATGAGGTAGCCTTACCATTTTTTGCATTTTTGGCTATATTTTGTGGGAGGGTAATTTCACTCACAGAAGTACAAAATGAAAAACAGAGAATTTTGAGATTACTACAATTGCGAAAAACTAAGGCAGGTGCAGCATTCCAGGTGGAAGCTATCTCTTTAAAAAATACTCTCGATGCACTTAACTTATGGTTTAGAGAAGCCACAGGATCGGAAAATAAAGGCAAACAAAAAAGAATTTTAAAGGAAGCTTTCTTTATTCTTATTATACCCCTCATAATTTGTTTTTCATATATTTTTTATCTGTCATCCAAAAGTCCGGAATCAGTTTTTAAGAGAACCTTAAAATCAAATAGTACAGATAATATAATTGCATTTAGAAAATCTTTAAAAGGAGAACCTTCAATTCTTAAAATAGAAAATCTATCATATCCTGTAAAAATTGAAGGTTGTCTTACGCATTATTTACATGAAAAATTAGAAGTGCGTGAAATACCATATTCTATTTCCTTTTTTATTAATAATGGAAAATTAAATTTTCCAAAGAAAGTAATTATTGATATTATATCAAGAGATGCATTTGATCAGGATCAATTATATAGAGCACACTCAGAATCAAAAATATATCACAAGGAATACAGTCTACAAGAGGGTAAAAATATAATTATTTTTGATGATTTACCGAAATATCCAAAAACTGATATTGAAACATTTTTATTTAGAGATTTCCTGATTCAGTTTGAAGCAATTGACGTATTGCAAAATGAAATGCAAATGCCAATTATAAATTTAGGAAACTTATGTAATGTAAATTAATTATTTATAATAATAAAAAGTTTTTTATTTTGAAATTTGTACAATTCCCAATAAACCACCCAGAAAAAAACCTAGAATAGTTCCATTGATTCTTATATTTTCCAATACATTTCTAGTCTGCCATTCAATTCTATCCCTAAAATCTTTGGGATCCTGGCTTTGTAATCTTTCTGAAATTCTATCTCCAATATAGGAGGATACATTCTCATCAATTTTATCTTCTATAAACGAAAATAAATCCCTCACCGGCTTGTAATCACTCAATGATTTTCTAGCTTTTAAATCATTCTTATATTCAATGATAAATCTCGCTAAAATATTTCCCACCGATTCCTTGATTTTAAAAATAAGGGCTTTTACAGCTTCATTCTTTTTTTCTACGGGTAGAGAATCCCATGCTAAAATATATTTATCTGCACTTATTGATAAGAGTGTCACCATTTCATCTACATAATGTTCTTCAGTAGAAGTTATAGTTTCCCCAGATTTTAATTTTTCACCATACCCTCTGATTAATTCTGGAATATTTATAAAATTACTTATAAATTTTGTAATTATATTTTGTTCTTGAATAGTTTTATCCAAAAGTTCTCTAAATTTTTCTTCTTCTGAAATTTGCATAAGTGTATCACCTATACATAATTTTACTGTATTGACTATTGTTTTATCATTTGCAGTGTCACTAATTATACTAATTTCTTTGGAATTAAAATTATAGTTTACAATATAATTTATAACGGGGGATTCAATTTTAGCCCAGAAATCATCTAATATTTTTTTAGTATTTTCTTGTGAATCAAAGTAAGTTTCAATTAATGCTATAATTTCTTTTTGATTTTCGGGCTCTTCAATAATTCGATTCAGTTGAGCACGCAGAGTATTTTGATTCAAGAGATCTTTTGAAACCCACTTTCCGATTTCAATGGCTACTTTATTACTATCTGTTTCAATAGCATTGTATGTTTTCCAGACAGCAAACCAATCACAAAGTCCACCGACCAAACCACCTTCTAGACCATGTTCAATTATAAAAAATAGGGAGGGATAATTACTATATATAGGCATAGGGAAATAATGGAGAAGAAGCATTCCCGTTAGGGAAACCCCCAATAAAGAAAGAGAAATTATCTGTCTTTTTTTATAAGGGGTATCTTTTATTAAAAACAATCAATCAATACCATCTAAACCCTGCTCCTCCAGCCATATAAAAGGCCTGACCCAATCCAACCATTGCACCCAAAATAGCTCCTACAATTATCAATAAAAGTTCATCTTCTTGAAAAGCCGATCTTAGAACAGATTCAAATTCTTCTGGAGTGAGTTTGCGCATTCTATCGTACATTGTATCTTCCAATTCCATTGCAACTCCCACATATCCCTCTAATCTTTCAATAGACTGAGGTGCCATTTCCATCATTCGAGTTACAATGGTTTTTCGCATTGTACGATATTTTTCATCCCCAACTGTTAAGGAAATAAATGGCTTAGCTATACTTGCAGTGTTTTCCACACTTTTAATAGCAGAATTTCGAATGATATTGAAAACAGCATCTGCCGCTTTTCCATACAATATTTCTTCTAGGATATTTCTTGCATTTAAAATGTGTTTGGCAACGAACTGAGAATATTGTCTGGATACTTCATCCTGTCTTTTTAAGAACAGTCCCTGGTATTTAAACACACCTAGGTATTTTTTTTCGTAATAAGGTCTAAAGATCATTTCTAAGGCTAAGTAATTGGTAAGATAGCCAACAATTACACCCTGAAGAGGTAAAGTCCAACCCATTGGATAAAGTACCCAGGCTACAATCTGACCCATTCCTAAAATCAAACCAAAGTAGAGTCCGCTTTTTTCAATAAATTTAAATTCTGGTTTCCCGATGCTTTGAAACATATCTACCACTAAAACAACATTGTCTCCGCTGAGTTTCCTAAGTACCATTCCTTTGAGATCAAATACTTGGAGTATATTTATGCGAATATCAGAAACAATAGTTTTAAATGCCTCGGGAACCTGACTTCTAGCCGACTTGAAAATTTCTTTTTTTAGATTGTCAGGCATTTTCTCCCAGAGCAGAGGGTTGATTTGGTCAATTACATCTCGAGTTGACTCCTCAATCATTTGCTCGATTAGAGGCTTTAATTCTTTTTCAATACCCACTGGATCAATTTTATCAAAGACTTCTTCTATTTTAAGAAGTCGTCCTGTGATTATGTCCACTGATTTGGCTGCCATTTTATGCGCTTTTCTGGGAATAATTCCCTGCCAGCCCAAAAACGGAGGAATGCCCCAAAATTTAATAGGGTAGAAGGTCATTTTTAAGGCGAGCCAGTTTGTGAACCACCCTACAAATCCGTATGTAAATGGCATTATTACAAGTCCAATTACAGCTTCATGTTGTTTATAGAAATTAGCTAGTTCGGTCATAAGTCTTACAATTATATTATTCGGTAAAAAAAAGAAAAGAAAATCTCGGAAAAAAATAATAAAAAAATCTTTCCCTTGAAAATTCTATTGCACGTTAAAAACAATGGTAGAACAAACTTATTTTTTTATGGAGTGGCTATGCCAAAATTTAGAACTCTCAACGAAATGTTCTTATTAAAGAATGTTGAGTTTGGTGATCAGGAAACTTTTTTCACAAAAGACTCAAAAAAACAATTTCACGGAACAACATATAGAGAGGCTTTTACTGCTGGTGAAAACGCAGGATTAGGCCTTATGGAACTGGGATTATTACCGGGTGACAAGGTTGGTCTAATGTCGGATAATAGAGTAGAGTGGACTATTGCAGATTTTGCAGTTCTTTTAAACGGTGCCGCAAATGTACCACGTGGATCTGACTCAACCCCTCAAGAAATTCAATATATTTTAGAACATAGCGAAAGTAAGTTTTGCTTTATAGAACATGAAAAGTTATTAACTTCTGTATTACCAATTATAGATAAAACTTCTGTAACTAAAATTATTGTTTTAGATAAACAATTCAAATCAACAGATCCCAAAGTAATTTCACTTACCGATCTTATCGATATGGGTAAAAAAGTTAGAACTACCAAACATTCTGATTTAATAAAAAGAGCTAAAGCAACCACAGAAGAAGATTTATTTACTATTATCTATACTTCTGGAACTACAGGAATGCCTAAGGGTGTAATGTTATCTCATAGAAATATGATTTATAACGTACTCACTGTTCCTCCTATGGTTGATCTAAGAAAAGGAGATCGTACTTTAACTATATTACCGATTTGGCATATATTTGAAAGAGCTATGTATTACGGTATTATTTCTGGTGGAGCGGCTACATATTACACGAACGTTAGAGATATTAGAGACGATTTCTTAAAATGTAAGCCTAATTTTATGGCATCTGCACCCCGTCTTTGGGAAAATCTTTATTTGGGTATAAAACAAAAAGTAGAAAAAGCAGAACCACTACGTCAGGTATTATTCAATACTGCTTATGATATTAATAAAAATTTTCAGGGAAGTGTTGACCTTTTAATGGGAAATCAACTGCAAACCCAAAAAGAAGATGAACTCGAAAAAATTCCTAAACTGGCAACTGCCGCATTCACAGCCGCTAATTTATTTGTAGCAAGTCGTGTAATGGATAATGTAGTTTTTGCTAAAATTAGAGAAGCATTGGGTGGGGAAATGAGAGGAACTATTTCCGGTGGGGGAGCATTACCCTCTCACGTAGATGAATTTTTTAATGTAATAGGAATTCCAGTTTATGAAGGTTATGGTATGACAGAATGTGCTCCTATTATTTCTGTAAGATCAACTGGAAAAGTGATACAAGGAAGTGTGGGTTTCTGTCCTGCTGGAACAGAAGTAAAGATACTGAATGATAAAGGGGATGAAATCGGAATTGGTGAACTCGGAGTCATCCACGTTAAAGGTCCTCAGGTGATGAAAGGTTATTACAAGAACCAGGAAGCTACTGATAAGGTATTGAAAAACGGATGGTTAAATACAGGAGACTTGGGTTTTAAAAGCTATAATGGGACCCTATCTGTAAGAGGACGTGTTAAGGATACTATTGTACTACTAGGTGGAGAAAATGTTGAACCGGTTCCTATTGAAAACTTACTATTAGAGAGTGCATTTATACAGAATGTGATAATAGTAGGGCAGGATCAAAAGTCACTGGGGGCTCTAATCTATCCAAACCTTGAAAAACTCACTGAAGCTGGTTTTAGTGTAAAACAGGGAGAAGATCTCAATAAAAATAGCAGGGTTGTTCAACACTTTACTCAAATTATAAAAGATTCAGTATCTACTAATAATGGATTTAAGAGCTTTGAAAAAGTTACAGATTTTAGATTTTTACCAAAGGCTATGGAAATCGGGGATGAAGTTACAAATCTTTATAAAATGAAAAGAAATGTGATCTTTGATAAATACGCAGCCTTAATCAAAGAGATGTACAACTAATTTTTTCTGATTTTCATATACGTTTAGTTTAATTTAGAAAAAATCAAATTATTCAAATGACCCCAATGAAAATTGGGGTTTTTTACTTTTAAGGAGAAAGAATGAAATATTTAGAAAGTTCACAGATAATTCCCAATAAAGGAATGAGCTATACACTTTATGAAATCGAAGGGGATGATAAAATTCTAAGAATGATAACATCCATTCCCGATATGGATGAGTTACATATCTATCCCAAGCCTGTTGTAAAAAAATTATACAAGCCAGAGCTCTGCAAAGATGTGGATAGTGAATTGTTTTTAAAGTTGTGGGAAGAAGGAGAAAAAAAGAAAAGTTAGTCTCTGGCTTCGGGGAGAATCGAACTCCCGACACAAGGATTTTCAGTCCTCTGCTCTACCAACTGAGCTACAAAGCCTTAGACAATGTCAGAATAAAAAACAGATGATTTATGACAACAAATTTATAGAATTAATTATTTGAGGTTTTAAATTCTATAACAAATCTTAACATTAACAGGCAGCTTTATTTCTAATTTATTTACTTCTTAATAGTATTCAATACATCAAGTATAAAAGATTCATGATCCCAAGAGTTATCAGTTGTGACACCCAATCGCACAATTACCACTTTTAAGGATGGAATAATTGCAACGATTTGTTTGTTATATCCCCCAAAGTAATATAAATCGGAAGGTAATTTCGGAAATTTTCTATTTGCAGAGTCTTTTGGTTTTCCTCGATTTAACCAAATTTGTGCTCCATATTCACCTGACTCTGTGGAATTAGTAACTTCCGTTGAATATTTTACCCAACCTTCGGGTAGTATCCTCTCACCATTGAATACCCCATCATTTAAATATAGATATCCAAATCTTGCCCAGTCTCTCGCAGAAGCAAACATATAGCTCGAACCAATTAGCACTCCACTTGAATCCGATTCTAAGATAGCTGATTTCATGTTTATTTTATCTAATAATTTTTCTCTCAAAAACTTGGTATTACTTTCTAAATTTGATTTATTTTTATCAAAAATTAATCTACTCAATAAATTAGTTGTTCCACTCGAATAATACCATAAATTTCCGGGTCTATAAATCAATTTTTTATTCATAGCATAATCAGAACAACTTTTAGAATCGTACAACATATAAGTAGCATCTTTTAAGGGCCCATATACTTCTTCAAATTCCAGACCGGATGACATCCTAAGTAAATTATCTATTGTAATATCTTTTCTTTCATCTTTTTCCCAAACTGAAAATAAGTTATTATCATTGATTGAATATATATTATCTTTTACTAATATTCCAATTAATGAATTAATAACAGATTTAGTCATTGACCAACCCAATAGAACACTTTTTTCATCTAATCCATCAGAATATTTCTCTTTAATAATTTCTCCATTTTGAGAAACAAGAATTGCTCTTGTATTTCGATTAGAATCTTGTGTTGGTTCTAAAAAATAATTATTCAAAATCTCATCTAATTTATCTTTATCAAATATTAAAGTGGATTTATTTTTTTCATTTTCTAGAAAGGGAAATGTATCACTTTCATGATTTCTTTGTATTATATTTTTTGATGATTCGTTTAGTTCCTCAATGGATGAATCAATAACTAAAGTACAACCAACACCTTCTCTATATAAAGCAATTGTTTTTTTTAAAAACCCTAACGCTCTAGTGGTAACTATTTTTTTATCATAGTCCACTTCATAGCTAACTAATGAAAATAAAATATGAGTAGGCTTAATTTCCCTTTGAAAGAGTGATTTGGGCTCCCTATTGGCTAAAAAAACATGAGAACATATATATTTTGCGGTATATCCCGTTCCAATTGGAAATGCAGAATTTAAAAAATAAAATGCAACTGAAAATACTACTACCACCAAAGATATTAAAGTTAATTTTAATCTACTCATTATAAATCTCCTAATTTTAGTTTTAAGTAAATATTATTATTTTTGAAACGAATATAGATATTCCAGACATTCATCTTCTTTTTTTTGCATTTTCTTTTCTTCTTTCTCTGAAATTTCATGATCATATCCTAATAAATGTAATACTCCATGCACTAGTAACCTATAAAATTCATCTTCTTTTGAGTGCCCGATCTCTATTGCCTGACGTAACAATGTTTCGTATGATATTACTATTTCACCCAAATTCATAAATGGGGAGGGAATACTCGGAGCCGGAAAAGATAGTACATCTGTGGATTTATCCTTTCCTCTTGATTGTTTGTTAATTTCTTGTATATTTTTATCATCAACAATCCTTATGCTTAAATAAACTTTTTTATTTTTAAGTAAGAATTTAAATAATTTTACTAAAATTTTTTCCAATTCTTTTTGACTGAAAAAAAAATTAATATCCTCTGGAAATTCTATTTGATTTTTCATTTTAATCCAAATTTTTTTTACCAATATCTAAAAATATCAGGCTTTTTTAGTATATAAAAATTAATTAAATAATCTAAGAGAAAAATATACAATAAAGTTATTTATTCTATTTCGAATTTATTTTTATTTGATTTTTCTTAAATAAATATTTTAAGAATACAAGCTCTAAATTAGCTTGACATTGATTTTTAAAATCAATATTTTTTTCATTATGAAAAATTCAGAAGAGCTCAGACTATTTCCCCCGAGTAAAGATGAAATTATTCAAAAATATATATCGAAATATTCTCTTCCTGAATTTGCAAATATTTATATTTCCCAAATTTTAGAGGGAAAGAGAAGTGAAAATTCACTCATCTGTTGTCATGGGGGATGTGAAGTTTGTAATGATACCATTATAAATTGCCTCGATGATATAAAAAAAGAATTGGAGTCAAAAAATGCTCTTTAATAATAAGGAGCCCCTGGCAAATCTTTTAAGGCCCAATACTTTAGATGAAATTTTGGGACAGAAAAAATTAATTCCTATCTTACAAAAATTAAAAAATCCTATTTCTATTATTTTCTATGGTCCACCCGGCTCCGGTAAAACATCTATTGCTAAAATTTTATGTAGTACATGGAAATTATCCTATAAATTTTTGAGTGCAACATCGAGTGGGGTCAAAGAAATTAAGGATTTAATAAATGAAGCAGATAAATCAGGAACATTTTGTCTTTTTTTAGATGAAATACATAGATTTTCCTCATCTCAACAGGATAGTTTATTGGATGCAGTAGAAACTGGTAAATTAATTTTAATTGGTGCTACAACAGAAAATCCTGCATTTAGAATTAATCGTGCATTACTTTCAAGAACTCAAATATTTAAAATGGAAAAATTAGAAAATGATGACTTACAAAAATTATTAGATAATATCAAGAATAATCTCAGTATTCCAGATTTTGACAATGAAGTTATAAATTATTTTCTAAAGACAGCTGGAGGAGATGCTAGAAAGTTTATAGGTATTATTGAACTATTTAAAGAATTATTTTCAAGGGAAACAAATATAAATTTAAGCACTGCAAAAGAAATTTTATCCTCACAGGTAATACAATTTGATAAATCTGGGGATAACCATTATGATTTTATATCCGCATTTATTAAATCTATCAGGGGAAGCGATCCGGATGCGGGGCTATTTTATTTGAGTGCAATGCTAGAAGGTGGAGAAGATCCATTGTTTATAATGAGAAGACTCGCAATCTTTGCCAGTGAAGATATAGGAAATGCTTCCGTCAGTGCATTACAACTTGTATCTTCTGCATTTGATTTAATACAAAAAATTGGCATGCCGGAAAGTAGAATTATTCTTGCACAGGTCACTGTATTTTTAGCAGGTTGTCCTAAGTCCAATGCGTCCTATAAAGCCTATGAGGATGCAAATTTATTTCAAAAAAACTATGGATCTGAAATTTCAATTCCTTTGCATTTAAGAAATGCACCCACTTTTCTTCACAAAAAAGAGGGAAACTCCAAAGATTATAAATATCCTCATGATTTTCAAAATGGATTTATAGATGAAAATTATTTTCCCGATAATTTAAAAAAGAATCCTCCTCAATTTTATTTCCCAACTGACAGGGGAAATGATAAACTGCTTAAAGACAGATTAAAGTCAATTTGGGAAAAATCAGGTAAAAAATCTTATAAAGACTAAATAATATGAAAGAAGTGCGAAAAAAAGAACAAAATATACATAATAACCCCTCTGTTCTTGAATGGGATGGTATTCATGACAAGATTAAAAATCGAGAGGAGGAAATTGTATCTGAGTTGATCCTAGTTTCGCACCCTGCTGACCTTGCTGAGATGATGGAAAGGATGGAACTTGATGATTCCATCTACTTATTTCGAAAATGTGAATTTGAAAATCAGAGAAAAATTTTTGTAGAGCTAAGTGATGAAATAAAATCAATCCTGGCTGAAAATTTAAGCCTTCAAGAGATTTCAAGAATTATTGAAGATCTAGAATCGGATGAAGTAACCTACTTACTTTCTGATTTAGATAAAAATACGGCTGAAGTATTACTCAACACAATTGAAAAAGAAGAATCTGATAAAATCAGAACACAATTAAATTTTGAAGAAAATTCTGCTGGAAGACTAATGAATCTAGAATTTGCCGTAATACGTGATACGGACAATGCTAGAAGAGCAATTCAGGTGTTGAGAAAAATAGCAAAAGAAATTGATGATATTTATGTAATATATGTTACTGATAAATTTGGAATATTAAAAGGATTAGTTCATCTTAAAGATTTATTAATTGCTAATCCGAGAACAAACGTAGAAAAATTAACAAAACCTGTTCAATCATTTCATTATTCAACAGATCAAGAAGAAGTTGCTCTAACTTTTAAAAAATATAATTTAGTTTCTGCTCCTGTTGTAGATGATAATAACAAAATGATAGGACGTATAACAGTTGATGACGTTTTAGATATTGTAGAAGAAGAGGCAACAGAAGATATTCTACGTATGGCAGGGGTAAGTGAAGAAGAAACCCTTACATCTTCGATATGGGAATCTGTAAAAGGTAGAATGCTTTGGTTAGTTATAAATTTAGCAATAGCAATGCTAACTACATCGGTAGTTACAGTTTTTGAGGATACAATACAAAGAATAGTTGTACTTGCATCACTCATGCCAATTGTAGCCGGGATGGGAGGAAATGCTGGAACACAGGCAATAACGGTTATGGTTAGGGGTCTTGCAACAGGAGAACTTAATGACTATAATTGGGGGCCTGCCATTAGAAAAGAAATGATTTTAGGTTTTATAAATGGAATGGTTGTTGGTACAGTTACTATTGTTGTAACCTATATATTAAAAAGAGATATAAATATTTCTGGAGTTATAGGTTTGGCTATGCTTATAAATCTTACATTGGCAGGATTCGTAGGCTCCTCGGTGCCATTATTGTTAAAATTTTTAAAAATAGATCCAGCTATTGCTTCTTCTATTTTCGTTACTGCCTGTACAGATATGTTTGGATTCTTTTGTTTTTTAGGCTTGGCGAGTGTATTTTTATAAATTACTACATATAATTCCAAAACTTTTTATAAAAATTAATTGCCTCTCGAGTCCCAATAAAATTTACTTTTTATATGAATTACTTTTTATCTATTTTATTCATTTTTTTTATTAATTGCTCGGGATCACAAAAGACTGAAATCAATTCAAATCAAAGCATTCAAATGGATCATTTGTCTGAAAAGAACCAAAAGTCTGATAATTTAAAAAGGTATTTTCCAGCAGGAGAATCTGAAGAAGTTCTAGATGAAAATGGAAATATTGTAAGTATAACAGATGAAGATTTTGAGTATTTCAAAAAACCTTCCAAGGATCCATTAGAAACTTTTAGAGTTTTAATTACTGGTAAGAAATATATCGTAAGACAAATTCGATACTCTAAATATTTAAATAGAAAACCAGATTCTGGTGGCGATGCTTTAATTATTGAAGATATTTCTAAATATGACGGTAAGATTAATTTTCTTGATGATGGGGTTATAATAGCCAAACTTCATCCAAAATCTGGAAAATTGGAAAATGTAAATAATGGTAATAGACTTCCCAGGATAAGTGATCTCTCTAAAGTAATTCAAAATGATTCAACCAGATGGCAGATTGAACACAAAACTCCCGAACCTACTATTACTAAATATATGGTAACATATTATATGCAATTAGAAGGAACAGCCTCTAAGGATGAGATCAAAGAACAGCTCAAAAAAGAAGTAAAAAAATAGGAACATTTATGGAAAAAAATGCAAAAATTTTTGTAGCCGGTGTATATGGAATGGTGGGATCAGCTATTAAGAGAATACTAATAGAAAAAGGTTATTCCAACATTGTCGGACATAGTTCGGGAGAATTAAATTTAACCCGTCAAACAGATGTTGAAAATTTTTTCAAATCAGAAAGACCGGATTATGTTTTTATTTCAGCAGCAAAAGTAGGAGGTATTTATGCTAATAGTACATACCCTGCAGAATTTATTTATAATAATCTGCAGATTCAAAACAATATAATACATAGCTCATATGTATTTCGAGTAAAAAAACTCTTATTTTTAGGATCGTCCTGTATTTATCCTAAATTTGCTCAACAACCTATTAAAGAAGATTATTTATTAGACGGAAAATTGGAACCAACTAATGAAGCATATGCAATTGCAAAAATTGCAGGAGTAAAAATGTGCGAATTTTATAATAAACAGTTCCATACTAATTTTATCTCTGCTATGCCAACTAATCTTTATGGGGAAGGTGATAATTACAATGCAATGAATGCTCATGTCATACCTGCTTTAATCAGAAGAATACATGAAGCTAAAATCACTGGGGCAAAAGAAGTTGTAATATGGGGAACGGGGAAACCTCTTCGTGAATTTTTATATGTTGATGACTTAGCCGATGCATGTATTTTTTTAATGAATGAGTATTTATCTAATGAAACAATAAATGTTGGAAGCGGTCAGGAAGTAAGTATATTAGATTTAGCTAAAACAATTCAAAAAGTTGTAAATTACAGTGGAAACCTTATTTTTGATTCTAGTAAACCTGATGGAACACCGAGAAAATTACTAGATACTTATAGATTACAGTCATTGGGATGGAAACCAAATACTAAACTAGAAGAAGGTTTAAAAATAGCCTATGACGACTTTATAAAAGGAAATATTAGATACTAAACAATAATACTATATATTTATTTAAATATTAATTATTCCTTAAACTAAGATTTTAATTGACTTATTGATGCTTTTTGCGTGTCGGTAAGTTGCCCATGTTCCACTTCTTTTTTCTTCTTTTTCTGATTTAGGGCACACGATAAGTAAATTACAATTTCTAACTATATCCTCATTTCGTTTTAAGGGTGGAGTTGGACGATATTCAATTAAATTTGGTGCTTTATTATTTGCTCTTTCTAAATCACTAGGATAAAGAACAACTTTAGCATTTGGGTAAATACTTAAAAAAATTACATGTGCTTCAGTATCCGAACCGGGAGCATCACCATGATGTAACTCTGTGATTATATTATTTTTAAAAAATTCAGTGAGAAGTTCCTTTTGTTTATCGGTTAAACCCTTTCTGGTTCCCGTAAATCCTACTTTCATTTTTCCTCCAATATTTTTTAGTATCACTTATAATATTTGAATTCAGGACAAATTATTGCATTTTTGAATTTTTTTTAAAAATTTTATAATAATATTTTTACTTATAAAATTATTATTATTTTCATTTGAAATTATAGTATAAATTATAAGAATTTAATTCAAGTTATCATAGCTAAAAAGTAGAAATTTAAAGTTTAAATTTAAGGGTCAGACGTTTAAAATCTCAAAAAATCAGATTTGATTTTAAGAATAGAATTTCTATTCTGGAATAGTATGGATTCCAAAAAACTGCAAGAAATTGCTTATTTGTCCCGATTAAGATTTGATGTATCAGAAATTGATGAATTCGTCAATGATTTGAATAAAATAATGTCATATGTTGATTCAATTAAAGAATTAGACACATCTTCAATTACAGAAGAAGATTTATACCCTAATTTAGTAGAAAATTCATTACGAAAAGATGAGATTGGTTCTTCCCTTTTACGGGATGAAATATCTAAAATAGCTCCCCGTTATGAAAATGGATTTGTGGTTGTTCCGAGGGTAATTGAAACATGAAAACTTATTCAGAAATAAAAAAAGCATTAAATTCAGTGGAAATGTCTCCTTTAGAAGTAACTAACGAATGCATAAGACGAATTGAAGCCTGCGAACCCAAAGTATCTGCCTTTATTCATTTCAATAAAGAAAATATTCTCAAACAGGCAGAACAATCTGATATAAGAAGAAAAGAGGGCAAACCTCTAAGTGAATTTGATGGAATTCCAATTGGAATAAAAGATAATATATGTATCAAAGGGGAACGTACTACTGCTGGCTCCAAGATTTTGGAAAATTTCGTATCACCCTATAATGCCACTGTAATAGAGAAACTTCTTCAAAAAGGATTTATTTTATTTGCCGGTCTAAATATGGATGAGTTTGCTATGGGATCCTCAACTGAAAATTCGGCCTATCACATAAGTAAAAATCCTTTTGATACAAATAGAATACCCGGTGGATCAAGTGGGGGTTCTGCTGCTGCAGTAGCATCCTCAATGCTTCCAATAGCATTAGGTAGTGATACAGGGGGATCTATTCGTCAACCAGCATCTCTCTGCGGAGTTTATGGTTTAAAACCAACTTATGGAAGAGTTTCCAGGTATGGATTAATTGCATATGCTTCGAGCCTCGATCAAATAGGACCTTTTTCTAATGATCCGGAGGGGATAGAAGATGTTATGAAAGTTATTTCTGGAAGTGATATACATGATGCAACTTCTAAGAAAAATCCTTCTCCTGATTTTAATGATACTTTAGAAATTAAAGGACTAAAAATTGGAATTATGGAAGAAGGAAAAGAGTGGTCTGAAGGAATAAAGAAAAAATATTCCGAAATGATTGATTACTTAAAAAGTAAAGGTGCAAACCTCGAAAAACTTGATTTTTCTTTAAATGAATACTCAATTCCAGTGTATTACGTAATTGCAACTGCAGAATGTTCTTCCAATTTATCGAGATTTGATGGTATTAGATATGGCTTTAGAAACGAAGAAGGGAAAAAACTGGAAGAATTGTATCTCGATTCCCGTTCTCAGGGATTTGGAAAAGAAGTAAAGAGACGAATTCTATTAGGAACATTTTCACTTTCTAGTGGTTACTATGATGCGTACTACGGAAAAGCTCAAAAAGCCAGAGCACTTATTAGAAAAGGCTATGAATCATACTTTAAAAAAGTAGATTTCATTCTCCAACCAACCTCCCCAACAACAGCGTTTAAAATTGGAGAAAAAACAAAGGATCCAGTTCAAATGTACAAAGCGGATATCCTTACGACCAGTGTAAATCTTGCTGGAGTTCCCGCTATCAGCATTCCTGCTGGACTCGATGATTCTGGTTTACCTATTGGAATGCAAATTACGGCACCTTTTTTTGAAGAAGGAAGACTACTTGCATTAGTAAAGAAAATCTCTGAAGAAAAAAAATTCTCAATCCCTCTACCGGTAGATATAAAATGATAGAATTAACAAAACGTGTGATACCATGTTTAGATGTTAAAGATGGAAGAGTAGTAAAAGGTATCCAGTTTATTGATTTAAAAGATGCGGGTGATGCAGTTGAATGTGCAATTACATACGAAAAACAAATAGCAGATGAATTATGTTTTTTGGATATTACTGCATCTAGTGATAAGAGAGATATATTAATTCACTTAGTTGAGGAAATAGCTTGTAAGATTTTTATTCCATTTACAGTTGGAGGAGGACTCAAAAATCTCACAGATATAAGGGCTGTTTTAACTAGAGGGGCGGATAAAGTATCTATAAACACAGCGGCATTTCAAAATCCTAAAATTTTAAAGGAAGCTAGTGAGGTATTTGGATCTCAATGTATAGTTGTAGCAATTGATGTAAAGTATCACAAAGATAGAAGCCGATATGAAGTTTTTTTGCATGGTGGTAGAACTGAAACAGGAAGGGAAGCCCTTGACTGGGCAAAAGAAGCAGAATCCATGGGGG
>CANGZW010000021.1 GCA_947458405.1 Leptospiraceae bacterium | reverse complement strand
TAAGAATATTTTAGTTCCAGGTCTATTGACTACTGCTAATCTTTTAACAAATGTGTATCTCAATTCAAAATTTACACCTATTCCCTTACGGTATGATCTGATTATGGATAAAATTCTTAGTGATGAGTATGACGCTGGTGTAATAATTCATGAAGAAAGATTTACTTTTGAAAAACGAGGGCTTGAGAAAATTGTTGATTTGGGTGATTTTTGGGAAGGAAGATTTGGGCATCCAATACCATTGGGTGCAATTTCTATAAAAAAGTCGATAGATAAGGTATTACAAAAATCCTTTGATTCTGTTATCAAAAAAAGTCTGGAAATGGCTTATTCTAATCCCATTGAAGCAAAGTCCTATATATTAGAAAATGCCCAAGAAAAAGATGAAAATGTGGTGCAGAGTCATATTGATCTTTATGTAAATAATTATTCTTTAGATTTAGGGGAGAAAGGTAAAAAAGCAATAGAATTTTTATTAGAAAAAGCCCTCTCTCTAAATCTAGTGAAGATGAAGAAAGAGGAATCTTTATTTATTTAATCGTCTTCTTCGTCATCGTCATCTTCATCTAAGGCTTCTAATTCATCCTGTAAATAGTTGTAAAGCTCATTCCATTCAGTTGTTATCAAATATGAATGTATTACATTTCCAACTGCAAATGATATCTCTAATGATTTCATTTGCCCATCATAAGTATCTAAATCATCCAACTTAGCTAATTGCTGTTGAATATCCGCTTTTATATCCTTATCTGTTTTTTTATTGTGTAACATCCCTTGATATAAATCTCGTAAATCTTCAAAATCATTTTTATGATACACATCTTTTGATATATAAACCATATTGATTTTAAATTTATTTGCTATACTTAAAAAATTTTCTACATTAAAATCTTCTTCCTCATCCCAATAGGATGTGATGAAATGTGAATTATCACTAGCCGCTAACAGACCTTTATATATCTCTATATTATTTGCTTTTAAGAAATTTTCAGCTTTCACAGCTGCTTCTTCTAAAGATAGGCTCATTTTTTTCTCCTAATTATACTTGAATATAGGATAATAAATGCCCTTAAAATAGGTAGTCAAAAATATTATATAAATTAAATTTATTTCTATACGATTTTTTTATGAATAAAAAAGTTTTATTAAGGAATTATACTCATGGAATTACTCATAGCCGCTCTTGCACCGATACTAATTTTTGCTATCTATTTCTACTATCGTGATAAGTATGAAAAAGAGCCAATTATCCTTCTATTAAAAACCTTACTTTTAGGAGTATTTATTTCACTGCCTGTGATACTCCTTGAAAAATACCTAGAAAATTTCATTTCCATTGCGGGGGATGATTCTTATATGAAAGCAGGTTTTTCGGCATTTATAGTGGCAAGTTTTAGTGAAGAACTTTTTAAATTAATTGCAGTGTATTGGCTAATCTGGAAAAATCCTAATTTTAATGAGTTATTTGATGGTATCGTATATTGTGTATTCGTATCACTTGGATTTGCAGGTATAGAAAATGTGATCTATGTTTTTAGCGGGGGAACATCAGTTGCACTACTCAGAGCATTTACAGCAGTTCCCGCGCATACTCTTTTCGGAGTAGCCATGGGTTATAATTTTGGACTGGCAAAATTTAATAAAAATAAGAGAGCCTTTTATTTAATCTTTTCATTTATAGTTCCCTTTATACTCCATGGAATTTATGATTTTATTTTAATGTCTAATGACGGACTCTTACTTTTGGGCTTTATTCCCTTTATGATATTTCTATGGTCTCGATCTAAAAAAAGAATCAAAGAGTTGAGTGATGCTTCTATTTATATGGATTAGCCAATTCACTTAACTTAAATCAGAGTAAATTGGCTTATTATTTTATTTCTTAATTAACTTTAACTCTTCTAGATTTCTCAAATCTTTGATTCTTTCCAAGGTATATCCCAAATCTTCGTAAGACATCACACCTTTCTCCTTAGAAGTATGACAGCTTTCACAAGCCATAGATTCTTTGGTAATGGAGTGATTAATCATAAGAGTTGCATCCTGACGCATCCATCTCGCTTCCATCTTTCCACTAAATGGGATCGTCCATCCTTTTTCAATCCCCATGAAGTACATAAATTTATCCATCATATAATATTTGAATAATGGACCATACATCATTTGAATTAATGGATCCTGTACAGCTTTTGCAACAGACTCTTTTGGTTTTCCTGTTTCATAATATACATTATAATCAAAAGGAAGTAACATTCCTCCAAATGGACCCTGATTTCCCATATCTTCATACATTTTCGCATTAAATCTTTTAAATGGAGTAATTTTGGACTCACCTTTTATAGCAATTGGTCTGAATACTTTTTCGTAGTACGTATCATAATCAAAATTTTTATAATTTTCATCTGGTGTAGTTTTAAATGACTTGAATAATTTTTGACCATTGGGATTGTCTCCGAGGGCTCCTGCCATAAATGTTCCAGATCCATTAAACCACTTGTATATTATAGCTTCCCCCGGTTTTCCCGATCTAAGTATATCTTTATAAATCCAAACTCCCTCTTCTTCACTAAAAATAGGATCAGTCCAATCCCTCAATACAACATTATCATCAGTCAAGTGGGAGAGCTCATGCAAAGTTACAAAGTAAGAATTCGAGAGAAATACAAATTCTACTCTAATGACCTACTCAACAATTTATTCTCTCACCCCTATACAAAAATTGAGTATTTGGAAAAAGACCTAAAAATTCACAGACAGACAGCTTCCAAGTATCTAGAACAGCTCGTAGAAGGTGGATTTCTAGAAATGTAAATACTCGGAAAACAACACTATTTTATCAATCGTCCCCTCCTAAACCTCTTCCAAAAGGCTTCTCATGATGAAATTTAGCGAATTTTTCATCATGAGATGTGGGTTATGATGAAAAAAGTGGGTTTTTTCGATATGAGGGAGAGAACCCAAAAAGTTCGGAGAAGAACAATCCACTAAAATAAAAATACGATTAAAAACTTTAGTCTGCAAGTGGGATGATAAGGTTTTAATAAGAAAACCTCCCTACCCCACAAAAAAAATCCAAACCGTGAAATAAAAATATATTTAAAGGGTATATATATTTTTGAGGAAAGAAACAAAAAATCCATTCTTCCTCAAAAAGGAGAAATCTATGTACAAAATCCGTCTTTTCAATCCAATGAAAAAAGTTGCTAAGGTTGTCTGCGAAATCAAGTCGGTGGAAGAAATCCAATCAGGGGATCTTTTAGATGAATAGAGATATTATAATGAAATTTACTTTTAATTTATTATTTATTATAATATTTTTTATTAATTGTAGTACAAGCGAGCCCTATCGACTTGGAGAACTTGTTCCCAGTTTCCAAAAATATGAAGAATCCAAAATAGACCCACAAGTGAACGAAGAAACTGCAATCCAAAAAGTAGAAATTGGAATGCAAAAGTACGATGATTTTTTTCTTTCTGCTAAAAAGTTGATAATAAAAATAAGGCTTCTTCTGAAAGTCAATTCCTTATCAAAAACAGATCCAGAATTTTTAAGTAAAAATACTGAAATTAAAACCTTATTAAAAGTAGAACTACTCACATCTATTAAAGATCTTGCTACATTGATCGAGACAGGAGAATCTATATCCAAAACAGTAAAAGATGACTTTCAGGGAATCAACGCCACTAAAGCACCCACTGCCTTAAATGAAATCAAAACTATTTTAACTGAGCTCATTTCTATCAGTAAAGATACAAAACAGGTAGCACAATTTATAGATTCTGAACCTGAAAAATTAGCGGATAATAGAAAAAGTATTACAAATACTTCTGAACCAAAAGAGATTGTAAGCTCTGATTTTGAAGAACGAATGAAACAGTTGATTGAGATAGAGTTAAGAAATAGAAAATTTGCTAAACTTCTAAAAAAGGAGAGCAAATGAAAATTTTTATACTCTTCAATTTGATCTTTATTTCTATTTATTCAGAGAGTATAGACATGTTTTTGAAAGATAAAGTTTTTTTAAAGTCCCTTTTAAAAAATAACAATGAACTATTGAGAATAAATAAAGAAATAAAGGAAATCAAGGTAAAAATAGAATCCATCAAATTACAATATAAATTTACTTATAGTAAAGATATTTATCTATTTCCATTCGATAAAAATGAACCCAAAATTAATGAAATTCAAGTGGATAAAAAAGAGATCATCGCCAGTCAGGAGAAAGATATAGAAGTACTTTTAAAAAATATTGAAATACTGAAATCAGAATTATCTAAATTATTGGATGAGTATCCTCTGGAATCAAATTCCAAATTAACAATTGTCGAATCGGTAGAGATTCCAACTGTTTTGGATAAAGAAAAACTGAAATTAAAGGATGGAATAGTACAACAATTCGAGGAATTCGCCTTTCTAAGCAAAGAAATTAGAAATATGGGGAGCGAACTGAAGTACCAGACTAAATTATTAAAAGACAAAGAATGTCCCAATAGTCCCATGATTGCAGAAAAAGAAAACGGGGACGATTTCCAGTGGGATTACTTTGGAAAGTCTCTTGTATTTCCCTATTGGGGGCACAATGATAGTGAAAGCCAATGGAAAAAATATGTTTATTCCAGTTTGTTTATTCTATCCACTCTCAATGCTATTGATAAGTACAATGAATTAAATCATTCTGCTAAGGAATATAAATCTTTTAATCCTTTAATTTATGATGTATTACTAAATAATAGTGGAAATAATTTAATTCCATTTTTAAGGTACAAAACTTATTCTGAATTAAATGAAACCTTAAAAGATTCAGTGCGAGAGGGGAATAATTCAATTTATTTCTTATTATTTGTTTCTATATTTTCCGCCATAGATTCAGGTTATACAAAACACAGATCTTCGGAGAATGAAGGTATAAATCTAAACTCTAAAGTAGAGAAGATGAACTCTACTCAAATCGATAGTTCAATCCAAATAAATTACTATAGGAGATTTTAATGAGACGATTATCAATTTTAATATTAATTATAACTACTCTTAATTGTTACAATATAAATGACTATAAAAATTTATATGATAATAAAGGATTTACACTCATTGAAGCCTTATTTAATGTAAACTCTGCACGGGCGCCATTTGTAAACATATTCAAAGAACTTTCTACTCCACCCTTTCAGGGAAGAAGATACCATAGTATAACGGTGTTAAATAATAAACTCTTCTTTTCAGGAGGAGAAAACATAAGCGATGTTTGGGCATCAGAAAATGGAATCACTTGGGTTCAAAAAAATTCGAATGCGTTTGGAAAGGTTTCTTATCATAAAATTGTAGCTTTCAAAGGAGATTTATACGCATCAGTGAACGGAAGAATTTGGAAATCAACCGACGAAGGTGTAAGCTGGACGAATATTTCCACTCAATCCTCGGGTTATTGTTTGTTTACCTTCTCGGATAAATTATATATAAGTTATGCTTATATTGCTTATTACGACACACAACAAGGTTTTTATCAATCTGATGATGGAGTGACTTGGACTTTACTTTCTAGTAATTATGGTACATCATGCACTACTAGTTATAATTATATATACTATATAAATAATTATAACTTATATAGGTCAAGTGATGGTATAACAAATACAAATATCTCATTACCATTAGATCAATTTGGTAGAACTATATCATCTACTACAGCCTTTTTCTATGTTAATAATAATCTTTATATACTTAGTGATTATGGAAATCTATCAGTATACAATGAGACA
This sequence comes from Leptospiraceae bacterium, assembly GCA_947458405.1. Lineage (GTDB taxonomy): Bacteria > Spirochaetota > Leptospiria > Leptospirales > Leptospiraceae > JACKPB01. The sequence continues at coordinate 33,309 of CANGZW010000021.1, read as the reverse complement.
AATAAATGGAAAACGTACTCTACAAATATTACTACTGTATTAAATCTAAGAGGTTCAGACGGTGGAACCAACGTAGTCGGAATTCTTCCTTATAAAGATTTAATCATCATAAGTTTGTACGATAATGGCATTGGTGGTTACAAAAACAGGCTTTTCTCGGTAAAAATATCTGATTTACCGAAATAATTTCTTAACTCCCCTATTTCATTGCTATAAATTGTTTTACATCAATCTCATCTATCTGATAAGGTTTCATATACTTTTGTGCGTATTGCATATAAACCCCGGTTGATAAAAACATATCAAATAAATCAGAATCTATATGTTGTTCTTTTCTCATTTTATCCATTATTTTAATGGATTCGGAAAGTGTTTTTCCTTTTTTATAGGGACGATCAATAGCGGTGAGTGCTTCAAAAATATCAGCTATAGCCATGATTCTTGCTTGAATACTCATTTCCTCTTTCTTTAGTCTTCGTGGATACCCAGTGCCATCCATTTTTTCATGATGCCCTCCTGCAATTTCAGGAACGGATCGAAGGTGTTTGGGAAAGGGTAGTTCTTCCAGCATTTTAATTGTTTGTATCATGTGAGCATTAATGATAAATCTTTCTTCTTCACTAAGTGTACCACGTTCAATACATAAATTATATATTTCCCCATGATTAAACTTATTTTTGGGAACTTTCACTTTAAAATTCCATGGGTTATTTGGTTCTAGTTTATCAGATTCTCTTCTCTCGACAATATGTTCAGGTTTGTCTGTTAATAGTTTTTCAGTAAAGGGTAGAGTTTTTGTCTTACCAGCTATTTTTAGAGTCGCTTCTCCTGAGATACCAATCGTATCATCAAGAGTTCTCTCCCATGTCCTCTCGGCAATTTTTTTAACTCTCTCTATTTTCTCGGGAGCCATAAATTCTCCCCCCACGTTACAATTAGCAATAAAAATATACTCTTCATCTATAAGTTTTATAATATTTGTTAATTCCCCATCTAAGGAAACTTTATCCCCACCACTTACTAATTTTTTGTAGTACTCAATAATTTTATCCCGTTTTACTACTTCAAATCTCATCCGTATCTCATGAATTCTATCATAGATCATTTCGAGTTTGGTAGCTTTATCTACAACATTTTCTGGAGTTACAATTTTACCACAATCATGTAACCATGCACCGATATGCAGGGCTTCTTTCTCATTGTTTGTCATTGTGAAATTGGCAAAGGGGCCATTCTTCTCTTGTACAAGAGCAGAGGCAAGATCCTTCGCTATCTCGGGAACTCTCGTGCAGTGACCACCAGTGTATGGAGATTTTGTATCTATAGCAGAAGCGATTAATTTTATAAAGGCTTCAAATAATTTCTTTTGTGCCTCAATTAGTCTATGATTTTCTATGGCAACAGAGGATGTCCCGGAAAGAGCTTCCACAAAGGATATTAGTGCTGTATTGTTTGAAATATCATTTCGTTCTAAAATACACAAAAATCCAATGAGTTCATTTTCCTGATTTTTAAGTGGAACACCTATCATGTAGGAGAAATCATTTTCTCTTTCGACCCCAAAAAAGTTTAGTTCATTGGTAAAGGCAGATTCACTTAATTTTATTATAGCAGATTTATTTTCATTTATTATATGTAAAATAGGAAAAGATTGTGAATATTCTTTTAGTGATACTTTGGGTGCATCTAAAATAGAAACAGAATTTCCATCTTTTAAAAATACCGCCGCTGCCTCTAAGTAATTTTCATCATTAGAGACTAAATATAATACTCCTGCCTCACCATTGGAAGCAGAAGCAGTCTCACTTAATATATGATTCATCAATTTGTTAAAATCTTTTTCACCCGTCAATATTGAAGAAATTTCCAAAAATTTTTGGATAGTATTCTTCATTTGTCCAACTGTGTTACTTAATTCATCAAGTTCAGTTACTCTAGAGCCTCTGGGAGGATTCCCTGAAAAATCTAAGTTTTGTATTGCAGTAGTAAATTTAATTAATTTTTTCATGGAACTCGAGATCATATTTACAACTAGCCAATTTATAGGTAGTGTTAATATGATTAGTATTAATGTGATAAGTAATGTTTTATTTAAACTATCCTTAGCCTCTTCTAATAATTCGTCTTCCGGTGATGCTATCAAAAGAGTATTAGGCTCTTCTCCGCTAACTGGTATTACGGCTGAGTATACTAACCAGGTTTCCTCATTAACATCTATGGAATATCCTGTTTTATCCCTATTTATAAGATACTCTTGTGAAATTTTATTTAAAATAGGAATCCTTAGTTCATTTAGGTGAGCGAGCCTTACTTTTCCATCATCTGAGGGTAAAATTAATTTTTGTGAATTGAGATAGGCAAGTCCATTTAGATTTTTATCTATCAATATAATCTCAGTTGATTTAGTAATTTTTTGTGATTCAAGAGAATTACTAATTTTTACCAAAGTAACATCTGCACCTATAACTGCATTTTTAGACTCGGTTCTCATTGCAAATGTCTTACCAACTTCTCTTGTGGTAAAAAATACATAAGGTTCGGTTCTAATTAAATTATCTTTTTCAAGTGCTGTCGAGTACCACTCTCTCGTTCTAGGGTCATAATCGTAATTTTCAGGAGAAAATGAACTAATCTGATGAAGATCTTTATCATAAAAGATAAATAAATTTATTTTTTCTTTAGGAGTAATTTCCACAGATTGTATTAAATATTTACTCCCCTCTGGAATTTCAAAATTTGTTTGGTAATTTTTTTCCAAAACTCTCATTAGAAAAAAAGAGCCATCAGCATATCCAATATATGCAGCTGACATACCAATATTATTACTCAGCCCTGCTTCTAAAAATGAAACATACTCAAGTCTTTCTTTTGTACTACTTGCCTTTGTGATGGGATGATTAACTAAAATTTTAACAAAACCTTCTACGGGATCATATATTCTTTGGAGTTCGGATACTGTATTTTTACCTGAGCGTTGGATGATTTCTAATGTAGTTGAAAGTAAAATCCTTCTTGTTCCTGAATAGTTAAACCAACCAATAAAGGATCCAGCTAGGATTAATATTAAAGCAAGACTAATTGATATTGAAACTGCTAATGGTAATTTAATTCTTTTTGTTTTCATAATGACCTCTGAGTAATTGCATAATTATTTATAATTTTGGAGAAATAACTGTAATACGATTATTTGAATCTACCTTCATTTTATTAATAGAAATATTTCTAAATTCTCCCATTACATATTTCTCACTTTGATCCTGAAAATGCGGACTCAATCGATGACCCGATTGTCCCAAAGGATTGATAATTTGAATTCCATCTAAATTTGCAAAATCAATTTGTGTTCTCATGGATGGTCCTGCTGTTACTCTATGCTCACCCTTAGAAACTTTAGATAGCAAATTGTTTACCGTTTCCGATCCTCCAGGAACAGTTCTAGGTCCTGAATTGAAGAAAGATCCAATGAGTGGAATCTCACTCAAGGCATGTTTTAACTCTAAGGTATGTTCTTTCCCCCATTTCCAAGCCTGGGGATTCGATCCTTGTTTTTTTGTTAAAATGGAAACAGTATTTCTAAAGGCTTGTAATGTAATATCGGTCGGTGACTCAATCTCTTTAGTGGAAATATTATCCCACCACTTACTCGATTCATGCTTATATACTTTTTTTAAATAGTGATACAATTTAGAAGTATCTCCAAATGTAGAAAATCTCTCTTCCCCAAATTCATCTAAAAATATTGATCTCATAAATTGGATTCTTAATTCTGAGAAAATAAGCGCGCCTGCTTCATTGGGATTTCCCCTCTTATCCCAACTTTTTAGAATTTCGAGTGCAGTGACTTCTGTGGAACTGAGTAAATTCAAATTGGGTTTTAATCTTTCAAATAAGGGAGGTAGAATATAATTTGCTGAGTCAAATGTATCATCTAAGACAATATTTTTCATATCTTCCATGGAATATTCTGATTTTTCGGAGAGTAATTTTTGAAGTCTAGTAGACCTATCATCCGCCTGCCAATATCCTTCTATTTTATAGGGAAGTTTTCCAAAATGTTTATGGTTTGCAGTGTATATAAATCCTTCGGGAGGGTTAATTTTCTTTGGACGTGCATTTCCTGTGATATAATCTCCCCATTCATAATTCCCTGATTCTCCATCCAAAATTCTATCACTAGCAAAATTTCTCTTAGGTATTACGCCACATGGAAAATAAGCAATATTCCCCCCAATATCCGCATAAACGACATTTAATCCCGGAACTAGTAAGTACTCCGATCCTATGTCAAAATCTTTCATATTTCTAGCATAATTAAAATTATAAAATGTCTGAAGAGGATTATTTCTTTTGTCATACATTGGCCATTTCATGGAGATAGATTTTTGTGGATTAGTCATACTTTTAGTAGTTCCGGATAAAACTGGTCCATGATTACTGATTTTTATTCGAATATCCACATCTTTAGAAAATCTTACTTTTATTTTTTCTTCTATTATTTCGTATTTATATGTCTTTCCTTTATATATATATTCATCTGGATTATTCGGATTATTTTTTTCTAGATAAAAATCCATATCATCATTTTCAAACATGGTCAATCCCCAGGCATATTTATCTGTAAATCCAACCGGTGCAAAAGGAACCATGGGAAGGAAGTGTCCATAAAGTTTAAAATTGGGTGACTCAAGATAGGCTTCAAACCAGATGGATGGATTGGAAAATCCTATATGTGGGTCATTGGAAAATAATGCCTTTTTACTCTTAGACCTTGAGGGAGAGATAACCCAAGAATTCGAGCCCTGAAAAAGAGGAAGACCAATTTCTCTCATTAAATTTTTTAATTCTTTAGGAAGTTCTGCCAATTCTTTTATTTCTTTGGTTTGATTTGTAGTACCAAGAGCAATAGCTGAAATATCTTCAGTGATTTCATTTACTCTCTCGCTACCCAATTCTTCCTCAAGTTCGGATATGAGAGGATCAACATGAATGCCCTCCCCAAAGCCAAATCCCATAAATCCTACAAATGCTAGAATATCTTCTCTTTCAATTGCTTCATTTGACATACCAAGAAGAGTAAATTCAATTGGAAGAGGCTTTGTACTACCGTAGTAATTTATCCCCTTTAAATATTGGTCTATATAATTAATAGCATCGGGTGGAGATGTAGATAAGTTTTCTTTAATCCATTTTCGTGAGTTACGCTTTAAACCTATATGTCTGAATAGTATATCTACTTTAAGTCCTTTCTCACCGACTACTTCTGAAATTCTGCCGGAGCATACTCGTTTTAAAATTTGTAACTGAAAATACCTTTCTCTAGCCTGTGCATATCCCAAAGCAAAATATAAATCATTTTTATTTGAAGCAAATATGTGAGGAACTCCATATTCATCCGTATGTATTTCCACTTTTTCAGAAAGATCGGGATTTGTTAGACTTTCCCCATAATCGGGAAGAGCTATTCTCATTTTTATAAAAATATATAATATTGTAGTACTTATTGAAAGAAAAACAAAAAGACCTATACTCCATAAAACCTTTTTTTTCATTAGATTTCTCCTAAATTTATGCTTTTGTAATCTTTGGGAGTAAAACTGTAAAACGTGTCTTCCCGGGATTGCTATCTAAACAGAGGATTCCTTTGTGTTTTTCTAAAATTTTTCCTATTATATGTAAACCTAAGCCACTTCCTTCTCCCACAGGTTTTGTGGTAAAAAAAGCTGTAAATATTTTAGAACGTATCTCAGGTGGAATACCAGGACCATTGTCTTCTATAGAGATAGAAATATACTCTCCTTTATACTCAGTATCTCTCTTATCAATTTCGGGTGTTACATTCATGTCAGTGTGTGTGGCAATAGAGATGGTAATTTTCCCATTTCCCTGCATTGCCTGAATAGAATTGTGAATAAGATTTGTCCATATTTGATTTAATTCATCAAAAAAGCATAAAATTTCAGGAATATCTTCATATTCTTTTATCACTTCAATTCCATTTTTTATTTTACTCTGCAAAATAATAAGTACAGTTTCTATCCCTTCCGAAATATTTGCCATCTTCATTTCTTCGGATTGTTCGAAATGCATATAAGATTTTAATGACTTAACTATTTTCGAAACCTTTTGAACCGATAGATCGATAACAACTGATTTTCTTCTTATACTATATAAGACATTTGCAATATAAAATAGTGTACTACATTTTGGATGAATTAAAACGGATTCAATTTTTTCTAATTTTTCTCCTAATCCTAACTCTACTATATAATCAGATAGTGAGTCTATATCTTCCATCTTTTTTTCTTCTAAATATTTTCTTACATTCTTATTTATCATCCTACTTTCTTTTGTTGAAAGTGTTCGGGGAGACTCATAAGTTATTTTTAAAATATCAATCACAATTTTCCATTCAGCTTTCGTAAGATCCAAATTATCAGATTTCCTTCCAATTAACTCCTCAATACTTTGAACAATAGTTTCAGAATTAGCTTTTATAGCCCCAAGGGGTGTATTGATTTCATGTGCTACACCAGCAACCATTGTTCCGAGTGTTATCATTTTGTCTGACTGTGCTAATTGCTTTTGAGATGCTTCCAATTGAAAGTAAGCATTTTTAGCATTCTCTTTTTCTTTTTCTATTATATCCAGGAGATCCTGTTGTTTCGTGGCTCTATCTTGTTCTTCTTTTAATAAATTGGTTTTTTCTGAAATAATACTTTGAAGAGCAATTGATGTTTCTTTTTGAGCCAAATTTATTCTGTAACCCATTGCTAATGAAAGAAGGATAAATTCTAAAACATTTCCAATTTGAGGACCATAGATCGTGATAAAGTTTTTATTAACCAAGCCTAAAGTTAAAAGTATATATCCAAATGCCCCTGCACCAAAAATAAACCAGGATAACAAATATATCTGAGCCATTTTATTTTTCTGAATGGAAAAATAAATTGCTCCGCCGATAGCGTAAAAAATTGTAAATGTTAATTGAAATAAAATGAAAAGAATATTATATTTATAGGGCATAAAAAATGTAATAAATGTTATAATATACAATGCTATAAAAACATAATTTGACTTTTTATAAATACTTGGGGCTAATTTTTTGGCTTCTAATAGTTTAGCATAAAAGACATATATAAAAATCGTAAATATAAATACAAAAATAGTAACAGAATAGTCAATCCAATAGAAAGAAAATTTATTTAATATAAATTGAAAAATATATCCATTTATCTGTGCGATGTATAATCCCCAAAATAATAAATAAATAATATAGTAATAGTAAATCTCTAATTTTGTGACTATACCCAAAAGAATATTATAAAATAAAATACAAATCAAAGCCCCAAAGAAAGCAGATTGAACTAAATTATCAAAATTTTTCTCAGAGACAAATTCATCCTTTGTGAAAAGCTCAAGAGTAAATTGTAAGGAAGAAGTAGATACAGCTTTTAAGATGCATTCATTTACTGATTTATGTAATAAAAAAGCGGGCTTATTATTTTTTATGACCCATTCTTCAAAAGGAACATGATCTCCCGATCTTTGCCTGAGAATTAACTCTCCATTATTATAACAATTCAATTCAAGGGTATCAAATGGAGCATAGTCAACTAAGAGAATTAAATCCCGGGTACTCTCTCTCTGATTATCTAAACGGAAATATGCAATAAAAGTACTATCATTATAACCAAAATTGGGAGTCTTGTTTTCCGGCAAAATAATTCGAGAATAATCGTTATTTTTTAAGATTGTCTCAAAAGATTCATTAGATGTGGTTTTGACAAAATATAAGTTATTATCAAGTAATTGAGAACTGAAATCATTTTGTACTATAATTGGAGATTTATCAAAACCCGGAGGATCAAATTTATAGATGGGATCTGAAAAAATATTAAAACAAAATATAAAAAAGAAAAATAGCAGATGCCTAAATAATTGATTAATATCCTTTAATATCATATATAAACACAGGTTTTATCCCAAGATTTTATGAAAATTTAGGATATTTTTCAAAGGATAAAATGGTTTATTTTTTTAGGCAAGAAATAAATATTATCTTTTATTTTTTTGGAAATAATTTGGATTCTAATTACCCTTATATGTAAAAAGAGTAATTAGAATTTATTTATGTCAATTAATTATTAGTTTTATAAACACTAGATATTATCAGAAATTATACCTTATGAAGACTCATCTCTATACCATTTTTGGGTCGAAGAGTTATCACTGGATTACGGGTAACTTTTGCTAGACTCGTTAGATTCAAATCATAATGATGCACAATACTTGCCAGTATTAGAGTTGCTTCCATCATTGCAAAGTGATTTCCAATGCATATTCTAGGTCCTCCTCCAAATGGTAAGTAGGAGAATCCATGCCTACCAGCCGAATTTTCTGCATTAAATCTCTCCGGATCAAATCCTTCTGGATTGATCCAATAGTCTTTATCTTTATGTATGGAATTAATACATACAGAAACAATAGAGCCTTTTGGAACCTTATATCCACCTATTATATCATCTTTTATGGGTGATCTTTCAATAATCCAAATAGGAGGAAATAATCTCATTGCTTCTTGTATTACGTTTCTTGTGTATGGAAGATGTTCGAGTGAACTGTACCCAAGTCCTGTGCGCATCACAGGGTAAACTTCTTCTCTAACTTTATTTCTAATATCAGGATGTAAGCTCAAAAGATAAAATGTCCAGGATAAGGCATTGGATGTTGTTTCATGACCTGCTAATAGAAATGTAAGAACCTCATCTCTAATTTGAGAGTCGGTCATTGTTTCTCCGGTTTCCTCATCCTTAGTGAACATGAGAAAATCCATAAGATCACCCTGCCCCCCTCCACTTTTTCTTCTCTCTAGAATTAGCTCATCGACCATAGACTTCATTGTATGTATTGCTTGATTTAATTTGGTATTAGTAGGTGTGGGAAATGTTAATGGAAACTTTAACAATGTTTGAATCCTATCCTGAACTAGCTCTAAAGATGTTTCTAGAGCTTTACCAATAATTTCTGCCCTCTCCCCTAAATCTTTTTGAAAGAGTGCTTTACCTACTACAGTAAACGTAATCTTCATCATATCATCAGAAATATCTGTGATACTTTTATTTTCATAGGATTTTAAAACTTTATCAATTTCTTCTAAAACTATTATTGCAAATCCCTCAATCATTGACTTTTTAAAAGCTGGCTGGGAAATTCTCCTTTGCCTCTTCCAAAAAGATCCTTCACTTGTAAGAAGACCCTGTCCTAATATATGTTTTAATTCATTGTATGTTATAGATTTTGTATAATTAGAAGAATTTTCCTGTAATACATATTTTACATCCACAGGATTAGTGATACTAGTAACCCGAATTCCAAAAATACTAAAAGAAGCAATCGATCCAAAATCATTATTTATCCTCATAAATAATTCCATTGGATCATTTTTAAAAATTTTAGAGTATTTGCCTACAGGAAAAAATCCGGGAGGACCCGGTGCAAAATTATTTTGAGTTGTCATATAGACAAATTATTGGAATAGTTTTATTGTATCAATACAAATAAGGGCTGTGAGCTTATCGGAATTGGGTATTATAAAGTATTCCAGACCTGAAAATCATGAAAAATGCTATCAAACCTTAGATGAGGTTAAAATAATTTAGGGGTTAAAGAGATTCGTATTTTTCCATAAATTTAAATGATTTTTTTTTGAAATAAATATATTCTTATTTTAAAAATATTGCAGGGCTATATAAAGTACTATATGTTTACATTTAATAAATATTCTAAATTAAATTTTCTGATACTATTTTTCTTAATAGTTATAATTAATTGCAAGGAAAATACATCACATATAAAAGAAAATATATACTCTCAATTATTTACTAATCATAAAGCTGGTAATAAAGAATTATATTCCACTCTTAAGCCATGGCAGGAGAGAGTTTATCCTTTAGATGAAATTCATAAAGATCTTATCATTCAGATGAATATTTTAGATAATTTTAAAGAAATTCCAAGAGAGTACAAAAACTTCGATGTGATTCATAAATTAATTAGAAATATTGCCCAAAAAGAAGATAGTTTAGTAAATAATTTAAAAGAAAAGAATATACTAGCAATTTATATTTGTTCAAACCTAGGAGGTACAGGAATTACTGGCTTTGTGTATGACAATGATAAGATTGTCGGAGGATATATTGTAATTGATGGGGATGTGATTTATAAAAAAGCCAATGAATGGATAAGTTATAAAGAATCGTCCGTATTTCAAAATACAGTTAGCTCAAGTATAGCCATTACAATAGCTGACTCCTCTAATAATACAGAAGAATATGCATTAAACTATATCCTCTTACATGAATTAGGTCATATTATTAGCCAAACTTTGTCCGTACTGCCCGACCAAAGAGATAAATATAGGGATTTTACTAAATATGAATTTACTAAGGATATCTGGTTAAATGAAGATTTTTCTAGGTATGACGATACTCTCTTTCCAAATAGAAATAAAATAAAATTTTATTCCACCAATCCTGAATTTGAAATTGATTCTAATGCTGAAGATATTTATAATTCCTTGAATAAAACATCTTTTCCTACACTTTATTCAGCAATGAATCCCGATGATTATTTTTCGGAGTGCTTCGTGTCATACATTTCTCTCAATATTTATAAACAACCATGGATTTTAACAATAAAAAAGAAAAATGGACAATTGCTCTTTTTTGAAAACGGGATGAAAATAGGAAGATCTAATAAAGAACTAGAATTTATTAATAAATTACTTATTAAAAATTAAGATGATTATTTATCATTTTTAGCTTGCAAGTTTCTCCTTAATCCTTAAAATTATATTATGAATAAAATATTAATAAATTTTTTTATATTTAGCCTAATCCTTCTTTGGAGCTGTAAAAAATCAGAACCAACCGGGGAAGTATTTTTTGTGGAACCACTCGATAATGCAGAAGTAACATCACCCTTTGTAGTTAAATTTGGAGTGAAGGATCTAGAAGTCGCACCAGCGGGAGAAATCAAACCAAATTCAGGGCACCATCATCTCCTTATCAATTTAGACTCTATCGCCCCCGGTGAAAACATTCCAGCAGATGAAAAACACATTCATTTTGGGAAGGGACAAACAGAGACTAGCCTCACCTTAGAGCCAGGAACATACAAGATCACCCTTCAATTTGCTAATGGTGCACACCAAAGCTATGGTCCTGCTTTGAGTAAATCAATTTCTGTTGTAGTGAAATAAAAAGGAAAATATGGAATAAGTTATTTATTCCATATACATTTCTATCCTTAAATTATATCAAAAATCATTCCACTCACGGGAAGTTTACTGTTTCTAAAACTACTTTTAAATTTATTTAGTAGTTCATTAAAATCCATTCCATAGGTTGATACGTAGTACTTCAGTTTTTTCTCTCTATTTGAATTTATATCTAAAAAGATTTCAAATAAATTATCTACATGAAAGGGATCAAACCAGATTCCCGTTAACCAATCTGCCTTTTTAATTGCTAAAATTTGATTTTCATCGAAGGGAGTGTAGTACAAAAGTGGGGAAAGTTCTTTTTTTATAAACTGATTGGTTGAAACGATTAAAAAATACTCATATATATCTTTGGAATATTCAAACGCATATTCCAATGATCGCTTGCTAAATGATACAAAGGAAATCGATTTTTTAATTTCACCCTTCAGCTCTGGATATGGAATTAAAGCCTTATCCAGAATAGTAAATATATTCTCAATTAATTGTTTTTCTGTTAAATTGAGTGTATCTGGAAAAAGTGAAAAAGTCTCTATATCTAATATTTTAGGGGATACCTTTAATTCTATAAATAATTTATTATATTTGTAGTACTGATTATCAATATAATTATTTATAAATTTATAGAATGTATTATTACTTAAATAGTTGAGGGAATCTGGATGTAATTCATTTTTTATCTCATCATGAGTAACATACACCTCTCCATCAGAGCTCTTTCTAAGATCTAATTCCAGCCCGTTTAAACCTGAGTCATTGAATCCCTTTTGCATCAGTTCGGTTGTACCTTTATAAGTCTTAATATATTCTACTTCATTAACATTTTTTGGATAATGCAAAAAATCACCCAATCGATGTCCGACAAAATTAAAATTTTCTTTGGGCTCAATATAATTTTTCAATCTATTAAAAGCATTTTCTAAACTAATACGGTTTCGGGGGAATGGAAAATTTTTATACCTATGATGATTCCCCATATGAAGAATTTGACTATAAAGAAAATTTAAGATTTCAATGTATTGCATTTTTATTTTTTTTAATCCTTGATACTAAAATTATTATATATCAACCCCAAAAATCTACAAGAATTTCATGGAATTCGTAAATACTTTTTGTAGTAAACTATGTCTCTTATTGAACCCCATCCTATATTTTTTCCATAATTCCAAATTTTTTTGCTAAAATTTCGATCATTTTCCTTCTTTTTTTTACATATATAGGTAGGAGGCATAAATGCCCGACTATCATGATATATTCTGGAAATTGCTGTAACTAAAAAAAGCACTTGAAACCGCCCAAAAAATGAAAGATGAAGGCTTTAATCCAGAGCAAATCATCCGAATTACAGGTCTCTCAGTAGATCAACTTAGGGAGAATGGGATTTTGTAGTGCGGGGGTCTCGATACACTGGCGGATTTTCTATTTACTAGGAATTTTTCCAATAATAGATTAAATTATCTGTGTCATGCCAGCACTCGACCACCGAACTTTTTTGTGTACAACGCTTGAGTATCAGGACTTTCTTTAAGTTTTTAGATATAATGTACCTCACCCCCACTATTTAGATTTGTAGTACATTTTAGTGTACACCGCCTCTCCATTGCGTTAAAAAAGAGACGCAACAGAGAGGGGTAACTTTATAGTTACCATTATACGTTTACCAACATTATTATACTAAACATTAGTTTATTTTTCTTGCCTTTTTTCTCTAAAAAATAAAGCTATCCCTATTATGCCATCTTCTCACGACCTATTCGTAAAAGGATTTCTTTCTAATCTTACCGAAGCGATTGATTTTTTCGATGGTTCCTTGCCGAAAAGTACTACTAATTTGCTGGATTTAGAAAAACTAGAACTCACCAAAGAAACTTTCATCGGAAATGACGGGGATGAATCCAGAACAGATCTTCTCTTTAAAATACCACTAAAATCAGGAACTCCTGTCTATATTTACCTGCTCTTTGAACACAAAAGTTACTATGATCCAAATATTTTTACCCAGATCTTGGAGTATCTTTCAAAGATTTACACCTGGCAAAAAATGGGTAATGAAGATTTAAAAATAGTCATTCCATTTGTATTCTATCATGGGAAAAAAGGATGGGACCTAGGACAAAATTTCTTGGAAAGTTTTGAATATAACTCGATTCCAGATGAATTTCTAAAATTCATCCCTAATTTTTCAATTCAACTTTTAGAACTAAAAAGTGGAGGAGATACATTTCAAACAAAAAACTTGGCTCTCAGGCTCTACATGAGAATGATTCAGATTATTCGGGATAAGCCAGAAATGTTTCTCAAGCATATAAAAGAAATTTATCTTTCCATTTTAGAAGAAAAAGAAGAAGCAAAAAGAATTTACATTCTTAAGAACCTGTTAGATTATTTGTTTAGAGCCAGAAACGACGCAGATAAATACACCAAAAGAGAAATTATAAAAGAAATTGAGGGTGATTACATGAATTTATTAGAAAAAATTAGGGAAGAAGGAAAGTTAGAAGGAAAGCTTGAAGGAAAGTTAGAAGGTGAGATAAAGGGTAAACTGGAAAAAGCACTCGAAACCGCGCGAAAAATGAAAGTAAAAGGATTTTCGGTCTCTGAGATTCAGGACATTACAGGGCTATCGGATGACCAGCTGAAAGAGAATGGGATTTTGTAATACGGGGGTCTCGATACACTCTGCCTAACTTTTTTGATTTTGCTTATCTTTCTAGTTTAAGCAGAGCACTCGACCACCGAACCTTTCTGTATAGCTAGACGTACTACGCATAAATCTCTTTATTAACAGTATCTCTCTCAATCACCTCTATACAAAAATGTACGGTCATCGAGTATCCGCATCTTCTCGCGGATGTATCGAGATGCCGAAATACAGAATTTGTCTGTATACGCGGGGTCTAGATACACACTGGCAGATTTTTTGTTTACTAGGAATTTTTCCAATAATAGAAAAGTCTAAATGTAGTACGCCCGCATAATTCGACAGGCTCATCACGGCGCTCGATCCACTGGACTTTTCTGTGTATAACGCTTGAAAACCTAGACTCTTTTAAAAATTTTAGATCATTATTACCTCACCCCTATTATACTGTTTTGTACTACAAATCTGCATACACCGCCTCTCCATTACGTTTAAAAAGAGACGCAACAGAGAGGGGTAACTTTATAGTTACCAGTATACGTTTACTATTTTTATAGTATGAGATAAAATATATCTTCTAACAAAAAAAATTCGTTGGTTGTCCCTCGACTCAGGCTCGGGAACCATCTCGAAACCAACTATACAGTAACCAGTATCCAATAACTAATAAGTAAACTTATTATAATAAATAGCACACTATCCGATTACCAATATTAGTTTACCAAACATATTGTCAAGTCCTAAAAAAAGTTTACACTCTTATATATCTCACTTGGGGTTTTATAACTGAGGCTCATATGAGGTCTAAGATTATTATAGATATGGATTGCATTGTCCACTGCCATCGCTGCATCTCTTCTCGATGTAAAAACTGAATCTAGAGAAAATTCACCTTTGAGAATTCCATTTATCCTTTCAGCCGTAGCATTCTCATAAGCATGATTCTCTTCTGTCATACTAATTTTTATATTATTTTTAATTAATATATTAGTATAATCTAATGAACAATATTGAATTCCTCTGTCAGAATGATGTATCACTTCTTTATCTCCCTTTAGATTCCCAATAGCCATTTTCAAAGATTCTATTGAACTTCTAACTGTCATGTCATGACTTAAATTATAGCCTATTATCTTTCTTGATTGATAGTCACTTACTAGTGTAAGATACATGAATTTTTCATTTACTCGGATATATGTTAAATCCGATACCAATACTTGATAGTTCCTCTTCACTTCTTCATCTTTTATCAAATTCTTATATTTTCTAAATTGATGATTAGAATTAGTTGTTTTTATGCTCCTTCTTTTTCTTCTTATTAACATATCATTTTCTCTGAGTATTTTAAAGAGTTTATCGCGCCCTATTTTCAGGCTTAATTCTTTGATAGTATCTTTCAATAACTGATATACTTTTCTTGTGCCTAACTTAGGCATTAGCAATCTGATTCGTTTAATCTCATTTAACAAGAGGAGTAATTTCTCATTACTCTCTTGTTCTATTCTAAGATGCTTGTAGTAAGCCTGAGGAGTGATTTCTAGGTATTCGCAAATTCGTACTATTGGTCTTTTTTTCTTTTTATCGTTACTCCGAATGATTGATTCGAGACATTCATATCGGAGTTTTTTTTTAAATCTATACCATAGTGTATCTTTGCAAGTTTTACTAATTCTTTGTTTACCAAATTTTCAATCATAGAATCAGATAAGGCTTTCTCTAATTCCCTTATTCTGTGTTCTAATTTCTCAACTTTTGTTTCTTCTTTTTCCAATCTCTCTATTACCTTTTTACGATTTAAACCTTCCTTAGAATATTTTTTCAACCATTTATTTACCGTACTATGTCCCTTAATCCCATAATGTCTTTCAGCTTCGGCTGGAGTGAATTTCCCCTCATTTATCTCCTTTATTACTAGTCTCTTAAAGCTCTCATCAAATCTTCTGCCTTTTAATGGTTCCATATCTTGCTCCTAAGTTTTTTTTATATCAACTTTTCTCAGGACAAGACACTATATTCTCCAATATTCAAACCATCTTTCTAGGCCGCTTTAGCTAAAGTATCATCAGCACTGAGAAACAAAGTTTCTTCCTCTAATTCTCTGAAAAGAATGATTGCAGATACTAGGTGAATAGCATCGAAGCCCCGAAGTAGATATTTCGAATGGATTCTTTTTATATAAGAACACTTGAATCTAAATAGATAAACACTAGCGATCCTTTAATAAGAGTTCGGTAGCAGTTATCCTAGACTTGGATTTAAATAAAGAATTTGACTTAGCTTTTCTTTCCTTACTTGGAAGTTGTACTAAGCCTTTTTCAGCTAAAAAGTACATTTTTTCAATTGTTGACTTTTGCTTATTTGGTTCCTTGATTAATCTAGCAATTGAATCCAGAACATTTTTCTGTCTGATTAGGATTTGCTGTTAGAGGCAAAAAATCTTGTCTTATAAATACATTAACTCAAATAGTATTTAATTTTTTTATTAAGTCTATCACATTAGATTGTGCTTTCAAATTATATTTTGCAATTGATACTGTCATACCAACTTTTATGGTATAAGAATCTTTTGGCATTACTTTAAATAAATCTTCATCCGTTTTGTCATCACCAATCGCCATAATAAAATCAAATTGTTCAGAATCTAAAAATAGTTTCTGAACAATAGTTCCTTTATCATATCCTATTTTTTTTATTTCTATAACTTTATTCCCTTCTAGAGTTTGAAGGCTATGATCATAATTTAAAAATTCAGATAATTCTTCTTTAAGTTCTTGGTATCTTACACTTGTAAATTCTATTTCAGAATTTCGATAATGCCATGCGAGAGAAACTTCTTTTTCTTCAATGATTGAACCATTGCATCTATTTGTATATCTCTCCAATAGTTCTCGTATTTTTATTTTCCAATCATCATTTTTCTCTGCTTGCCCTATCCAATCTTTGTGCGGAAATTTATGGAATGCCCCATGCTCTCCAATGAGTATTAAATTTGAATTCCCAAAATACTTTTCTAAAAAAGTTCGATCCCTTCCACTAACAATAGCAATCAAATTCTTAGAATTAATGGATAAAGTACTTAATTGCTCTATTAAATCGTTTGATGGAATAGCATTTTCTGGATATTTGGAAAATGGTACTAATGTGCCATCATAATCAAACAAGAATAATCTTTTGTTTGCTACTTTATAATGATTGATTAAATCCTCTTCGACTATATTATTTAAAATTTTCACTTGCATACCTTTTAAATCTTTTTTCAGCAAAAACAATTGTTCAATAAAATCATTTGTCCATGCAAAGACATCATAATTTTTTAATCTAATTTTCATTCTTTTGTTTTTTATTTCTATTTCCTTTTGATCCATTTCAAGAGCACGATAGATTGCCTCTCCCACTTCTTTTGAATCTGTTGGATTAATGATAATAGCCTCTCCTAGTTCAGTTACAGCTCCTGCTAATTCACTAATAATCAATACACCCTGGTTGTGTTTTTGGGATGCAATATATTCTTTGGCAACTAAATTCATTCCATCCCTCAGAGGAGTAATAAGTCCAATATGACTATAACTATAAAGGGCAATCATTTCATTGAATTCTAAGGATTTATATTGGTACGCAATCGGACGCCAATCCAGATTACTATATTTCCCGTTGATTTGCCCAACTATTGATTCTAATTCTTTTTTCATATTAGCGTATCTCGGAATTGTATCTCTAGAGGGAACCACCACCATATTAAAAATTACCTTTTTATGCCACTCTGGGTATGTTCTTAAAAAGTATTTCACTCCTTTCAATTTATCTAGAATCCCTTTTGTATAATCCAGCCTATCTACAGAAAAAATTAATTTTTTTTCGCCCAAAGTATTTTGTAATTTATGAATTTCTTTTTGTACATCAGGGCTTTTACTTGCATTTTCAAATTTTTCAAAATCAATCCCGATTGGAAAAGTTTCTACTTTAATAATTCTATCCTCAGTGTATATATACCTCAAAGTGGTTTCATAACCCAAGAGTCTTCTGACAGATTGTAAAAAATGCTGTGTGTAATCATATGTATGAAATCCGACAAGATCAGCTCCCAAAATTCCGTTTAATATTTCTTCTCTCCATTTTCTTCTGAGTAATCTAAATATTTCATAGGAAGGGAATGGAATATGAAGGAAAAAACCAATATTAGCCTCTGGAAATTTATTTCGTATCAATTTCGGAAGTAAACATAATTGGTAATCATGAACCCATACAAAATCATTTGGTTGTATAATTTTTTCTAATTCTAAAAAAAATAATTGGTTAGCAATGGTATAATTTTCGTAGTACGCTTCATCATAAACTGCATATGTAGTAAAGTAGTGAAATAAGGGCCAAAGTGTATCGTTACAAAATCCTTCATAATACTTTTCATATACTTGTTTATCAATTTGAACAGGATAAATATCGAAATCATTACTTTGATTGTCTACTTCTTTAAAATCTTCTCTAGTATAGTCAGAATTTCCAATCCAAATAATTTTTCCTGATGAATCATTTATATAATCATTTTTTTTCTCTGATAAGGATAATATTGCGGAGACTAAGCCTCCAGAGTTTTGTATTAATTTTTTTTCACCGTTTGTATTTATTATTTTAAACGGAAGTCGATTTGATATAATGATGATTCGATTAAATGACTTGTTATTCATCAGTCAGTATTACTCTTTAAGAAAATATAGGCAAGTCTAATTTTCTCGATATCCGAAACGCGGCATTCATGAGACCAACATGACTGTAGGTCTGTGGAAAATTTCCCCACTGTCCACCATATAAATCAACATCTTCGCTGAATATACCGAGATGATTAGATAACATTAATAATTTTTCATAGTTTTTAACTGCCTCATCTACTCGCCCAACGCATGCTAAGGCTTCCACATACCAGAAAGCACAGATTAAAAAAGTTGTTTGTGGCTTACCAAAATCATCTTCATGCTTATATCTATAAAAAAGTCCATGATCTGTTTTTAATTCTTTCTCTAATGCGGCTAAATGATCTTTTGCTCTCTGAGAATTGTATGACAAATAGTTCATAGAAATTAATTGAAGGCAACTTGCATCTAATTCATCTACGCCCTCTGCTTGTGTGTACGCTTTTATATTTGGATTATAGCATTTTTCGATTCTTGCACTTGCTCTTTCTTGTAAAAGAGATGCTTTTACTTTCATGTTGTCATCTGAAAATGATTCACCAATTCTATAAGCCGCCTTACTGCCAGCCCAGTGAAATAATTGAGTATAGCAATAATAATTACTTCTATCTCTGAACTCCCATATCCCAGCATCTTTTTCGTCAATAGTCATTTCAATCCGATCCAATAAGAAATAAATCATTTCCTTTGTTTTACGATTTGATTTTATGTTTAATCTCTTATCAATGTATATAGGCAAAAGACTAACCAATAATTGACCATATACATCATTCTGAATATGGGTATATGCCTGATTTCCAATTCGCACAGGTCTATTTCCTAAGTAGCCACTAAGTGGAATTTCTCTTTCTGTAAGAATTTTTTCTCCTGTAATGGAATACAATGGTTGAATTCTATGCTTTTCACTTACAACGATGTTTTCAATATATTGAAAGTATTTTTCTAATTCTTCAAAGTGACCTATATTATTCAATGCATTCAGAGAATAATAGGCATCTCTTATCCAACAATATCTATAATCCCAATTTCTACCTGCCTTATCAATCTCAGGAAGACTGGTAGTTCCAGACGCAATAATTCCACCTGTATCTTCATACTGATGAATTTTCAAAACAAGTGCCGAGCGAATAATTTCTCGTTGGCTAAAGTAGGGGATTGACATTGTCTTTACCCAATCCAGCCAATATTTTTTAGTTCTCTCTATAAAATTATCAATCGTAAATTCTAATTGTGCTTCAAGTGGTATTCCATATGAAAAGGCAAGATGTTTATTTTCAGTTAAAACGAATGCACTCTGATCTAATATAGTATTAATAGGAATATTGGTTGTTAGCCTTACTTGGTTTCCAATGTGCATGTAGCGAATATGATTGCTTCCTATGAGTGCTTCCGGTGTAAGTGTTCCATACTCTCCAATAGGTAAACAGATAACTTTAATAACTGGTCTCCCTTGTATTACTTCAATTTTTCTTGCTAATAATAAAGGTTTATAATAACGATCATATTGGAAAAAACGTGGTGCCACATCAATTACTCGAAACGATCCTTCTAATGATTCAAATTCTGTACATAAAATATTTGTATTTTCAATATAGTATTGCTTTGAGGAATAATTTTCAGAAACGGGAGTAATCGAAAATTCGCCTCCCTTTTCTTCATCTAATAGTGATCCAAATATACAACTGCTATCAAACCTTGGAAAGGATAACCATTTTACATTTGCATCACTTCTATCTATATAAGCAATGTAGGAACAGTTCCCTATGACACCTAAATTATATTTGTGAGGTATATGCATATTCATACTCCTATCTGTACTTTTTGGTAATTTGTTAGACTTGATTTTAAATGGTAGATTACTAAAACTTACTAATAATTTTATTTCTAATCTAAAAGTTGGTTTCTTAAAGAAGGGATATTCTGCTTGAGGTAACTCAAATGATAGAATTCCTTAATGATTTGATTTGTCAATGTCTATATTTAAGACTTAAAAATTTCCTCTTTCCATAAATAACTTTGTTAGAAATTTAATTCTAAACTTTTGTTAATTCGATTCAATACTTGTCTCTATTCTAGATGTGATTAAACCCTATCATCGATTCATTATTTCTTATCTATTGTAGTACTTAGCTACTCTCGGAAAATGTCATACAAATAATTTCCCATTGGTGTCCGTCTGGGTCTGTTATATTTACCGAATAGCCCCAAGGCTCATCTTTGGTCTGTCCGATTTGGGTTCGTCCAAATTTCATAGCGGACTTAAGAATTTCGTCCACTTCTTCTTTGCTTTGAGCTGTATGACTTAGAATAAATCCAGCGGATTTTTCTGTCTGATTAGGATTAGCTGTTAGAGCTAAAAAATCTTGTCTCCGATAAAGAACCAGGCTAAACTTATCGTCAAGGTCAAACATACAATGGTCTTCATTGCCGTCCCTAATTCCTTTTGACGGAAAACCAAAACCATTTTTGTAAAAGTCAATTGATTTGTTAAGATCTGTCACTGCAAGTGTGATAAAGTTAATTTTAGGTTTCATATTTTTTTATGTTGGTTTGAAAACTACCCACTACCTATCATTTAGTCCTACACCATTAAAAATTTGTTCTTTGCACTTTTCTATTCGTCCGATTCTCGTCTGTTCTTGTTTGGGTTGTGAAAAGTGAATTGTATAACCTCTCTGTCTTCCCGGTGTTAAGGCATAGAATGCTTTCTTAAAGGCAGGATCGGCTTCAAAAGCCTGTAGGAGCTCAGTGGGAATAGGTTCGGGATTTTTTTTGAATTCTACTTTCTTTCCACTTTCTTCAATGGCTATTGCTTCTATTATATAGGATTTTATAATATCTTTTATCTTTTCAATATCTACAATATTTGTGAACTTTAGAATTCTGTCTGACTGTAAGTTCCCTTGTTGCTGTAAAATTTTATGCTCATCGGTCAACAGGACTCCTTTGAAAAAACCAATGGTTGCCGACTCCTTTAAAGCACCCACCGAAACAATATTTTTACCATTGTGAGTGTAGATGGGCGCTCCCCATTTTAATTCTTCTTTTAATCCTGTTTCTAACACAATTTTTCTAAGTAGTTCTAATTCTTTTTTCCAGCTATTGACTTTGCACTTTGGTGTTGCACCAAACTTACAACGCATACATCCATCAATTAAGTATTTATCAACCTGTGGATTTAGTTCCATTTTCATGGTTAGCCTCTTTTTATTTCTAGCTTTCTAGTCATACTCATAAAAGAAAAAGAAATGCCGCTCCTGCTGATGCACAAGCATCACCACCATCTACGATTCCAATTTGATTAGAGTAGGAGGTATATTTTCCTTTGTAAATCTTGCCATCTTCAATGATTCCTACTTGGTTTGAATAAGAAGTATTTTTACCTTTGTAAATCTTACCCTCTTCAATGATTCCAATTTGATTTGAATATGAATTTGTTTTTCCTCTGAAAATCTTACCATTATCGAAAGTGGCAACTTGGTTTGAGTAGGAAGTATATTTCCCTTTGTAAATCTTGCATTCTGCATGCAATGTAGTACATAAAGTTAATAAAATTATTATAAATTTAATTATTATTTTCATTTTAGCTCCAGTTTTAAAAATATTTTGAATAAAGTATTTTAAGTTTTTAACTATTTAATTTAAATGCATATTTTCAAATCAGAAATTTGGGAAAAGGCATTTTTACTAAAATATTAAAACCTTTGTGGGGGTTTTTTGCAACAAAATAATTTCACAGTTAGGTATTTATAAAAATGAATTTTATTCAATGATTAACTAATTCATTTTGGAATTCATTAGAAATTTAAGTATAAAACATATAGATTATTCTCTCCCAAATATACAAACTATAAGTTCAAGTAGGATAAACTTTTTTTCGAGTAAATTGTGGTAACACACTAAAAATATCTTGCTATGGTGTTTGCCTGATATTGTCTTAAATTATATTCTTCCATAATTTACCAAAATACAAAATTCGTATTGAAACAGTAATTTCTTTTACGAAAGAGAGGCTATAATTGAATCCTTTGGAATTTTTAAATATAAACACACTACTTTCACCTCAGATTACCGATGAGTTTGAGAACCAAGAAGGACCTATAAAGATAAGACTGAATCATAAAAGTTCCAAGCGTCCGCCGATTTTGTTTGTTCCGGGTTCTTTCTCCGGGGCTTGGATTTGGAAGGGTAATTTTTTAGAATATTTCCATAGTGAAGGCTATAATGTGGCCGCCATGAGCTTTAGAAGTCACGGGTGGCGCGGATGGGATCTCTGGCAACGGGGTGTTAGTGATTTTGATAGAGACTTGATGACGGCGATTTCACAATTTGACACTCCACCTATATTGGTTGCACATTCTCTAGGAGGGCTTATCGCACAGCGTACTGCATTGCAGGTCCCTGTAAAGGCATTGGCATTGTTAGCACCCATACCAATCGATGGGATGGCTCGTAGTACTTTGTCTTTAGCATTGAAATCACCACTCAGTTTACTCAAACTTGCTATGATTACTTTGGAGCCAAGGATTTCAAGACTGGCAGATGCACCAATAGGGATTTACTCGGAAGACGTGGCACAGGAAATCCGAAATGAATTTACAGGAAGATTACAGGCTGAATCTATATCAGTGCTCATACAGAGTCTATTTCATCAGTCGGAGGTTGAAAAATCTTTTCCCTGCCCCGTTCATTTCTGGGGCGCAGAGGGAGATCACATCATTCCCGCCAGTGAAGTTGAGCGTTCCGCTAGTGCAATACAGGCTCCCTATCGAATTTTCCCCGGGATGAGTCATACATTTCAATCGGAACCCAATTGGAAAGATGTTGCTAGTGATATGTTATCATGGATAAATATAATTTGAGGAATTGGAATTGTTTTCATAAAATTATTTTACTTGACCACAATATTTTTAGTCTATTCTATTTTAATGATTTTATTGGAATACATGGATTACCGAATGCTAGTGTATCACTTGGAATCGATTTTACAACAACGCTACCAGCACCAATTGTAACATTTTGACCAATTTCTACACCTGGTAATAAAATAGATCCGCCTCCAATCCAAACATTATCTCCAATAACTATAGGGGATGATTGTGTCTTACAATAGATCATTTTTGTATCGTTTTCAAATTTCTCTTCTTGGATTCTATCACTTGCTTTAGATGGATGGAATGCTGTATATATTTGAACAGCCGGTCCGATCAGAGCATTTTTACCGATAGTTATTCGATTGCAATCTAGAAATACACAATTATAATTTATCTCGGAATTTTCACCTATTTCAATATTATCACCATAATCGCAGAAGAAGGGTGCTGTAATCCATAGATTTTTTCCTCTTTTTCCTAAGAGTTGATACAGGATTGAATCCAATTTATCTTTATCAATTGATGAGGTTGTATTGTATTCTAAAAGTAAGGATTTAGCTTTATGCCATCGATCCAGTAATTCTTTATCACTACAATCGTAGGGGAAGCCTGCTAACATTTTATCTTTTTCTGTCATACATATTTTGTTTCAAATTCTATGATCCATTCAATACCATATTTATCTCGGAACATTCCGAAGTAAACTCCCCAGGGACTATCTTCCATGGGCATTTCAACCGATCCACCATTTGATAGCCCATGGAATAATTTATCAGCTTCTTCACGACTTTCCGCACTGATAGATATCTTAGATCTGTTTTCATTTTCATTCACACTTCCTAAAAAGGAAGGAACATCATTTCCTATTAATTTATTTTTACCTATGGGCAAAGAGATGTGCAATATTTTTTCTGCATCACTTTCCGGTACAGGAAAATCTGGACTGGAGATTTCTTTTAAACGGGTAACTTTAGCAAAGTCTCCTCCAAAGATTGATTTATAAAAATTGAATGCTTCTTCGGCATTTCCATTGAAGTTAATGTGTGGGTTGATCTGTGCCATTTGATTACTTACAATATTCCTCTATTATAATTTTTCTTTGTTTCATCATCACTTCTGTTGCTCCTGTCTTACTCATCAGTTTACCCATATTTTTCGGGATGATTTGCCATCTCAATCCAAATTTATCCTCGCACCATCCACACATAGCTTCCTTTCCCTCTTTTGTGAAATAATCCCAATATTTATCAATTTCAGATTGGTCTTTGCAATGAAGTACGATGGCAAAAGTATCATTGAATTTGTGATGCTCAATGGAGGTGCTCATAATTAAATATTTATTTCCAAAAAATTGGATGTTACACATTTCAGCATATCCGCTTGGCGTTTTTCCAAGTGGGATTATGCTTTCAGATTTAAATTTATTTTTAAAAATGGATTTGTAATAATTAATTACATGCTCTATTTTTCCATCACTAGTGTGATACCATAGTGCTGGGGTGATTTTATCTTGTTTCATGGTTTATTCCTTGTTATACATCTAGCGGTTTTAAGCCAAATTTTTTTGCTACTTCGTTGACTCTTTTATCAAAGCTATAGAAAAGCAATTTTGATTCATTGAAATAGTTTTTTAAGAAAATTGCTGTAGCTATATGAATAGCGTCTAAAGATCGACATTCTGAGATATCTTTTTTTAATTCAAGTATAGAAAGAATACTCTCATCAATTTTGACAAGCGAGCATTCGGAGAGTAATTCTTTCAGCTTTTTTTCATTTTTTGAAAGCCAATTTTGGGGCAATTTACTTTTATTTAATTTGAAAAAACGTCTTACAACAATGGTAGTCTCTATTGATGTAAGAATGGAACTTACATTTTCATGTTTTTGATTCCAGATAATTGAGGCTTTTTCTTGGAATTCATCCTCTAAAATCAATGATAAGAGTAAACTTGATTCTATATACTGTATCATTTAATAGATTATAGTTCCTCTTTGGAGTTTTGATACAAACCCCACCATTCCTTTTGTTTCGTTAAGGATTTACCCTTAGTAGAAATAATTTCCTTTTTTCTCTTAGCGGGAATAATTTTACCCTCATCCATTAATTTATTCAAAATTTTCTGTACTTCATTTTCCTGAGCCTTGTTTGGTTCAGGAGTCTTTAGCTCAGCAACAACCTTGTTGTGCTCAGTAATTATAATATTCTCTCCATTTTTTACCAATTCTATGTATTGGCTTAAATGTGATTTTAACTCTCTAATACCTACGGAAATCATAATTTTATGTAACTACAATGGTCATATTTAGTCAATCAAAGTTAATGACTTTTTAGACATCAATTCATGTTTTTTAAATTTGTAATCATAATAAAATCTAAAAGTTCCGAGTGGATTTCAATATATATGATATTTTTTTGTAAATAAAATTTTATTTATTTTTTAGTTCATTATGATTTATAGCAATTTTTAATTCTAAAGTTGCAAGTATTATAATAATAATTATCTCAACAATAAAATATATAATTCCTAAAATTTTAAACGTATCGAAATTAATCCAAGTTACATAAAGTGTAAGACAGCAATAAATTAAATTAGCGATTGCAATCATTTTTAACAACGATCTCCAGTTATGATTACCAAATTTATAGGATAAAAAAGAAAAAATAGAATATAGAATTGGGAGTGGAACCAAAATTATAGCAATATCTCTTGGTATTCCTGTATAGCTCTCAAGAAGTGGGATAACCAATAAATTGATTGCTGTTAGTAACGCTCCCAAGCTATCTAGGAGTAGTATTTTTTTATCTATTTTATCTAGTAAGAATATTTTCATTTTATTCAATATGATAGTTAATGTTTTAAGTTTTTACTTTACTATAAGTTATAAATTTTCTTAATTTATTTGGAAACCTTTATTTAATCAATGCTTATCTTTCTTGTAGCTCTTTTGATAATCCAATTTGTATGAATATTGTCTGACGCTTTCCATCTTTGTATTAGTTTAACCGTTGGATCTTTGTTTACTTTCAAGTAATCAGTCAAATGATTTGCAACTGATTTTTTTACAAAAAGAATCTCATCTTCTTTTAACAATTCCAATATCTTAAATACCGGTGTAGGGTCATCAGTAAAGATGTCCAATTTTGTAGCCCAGGGAAGTTTGGGTCTTAGTCCTTCGCTTGCCAATCGTCTCAAATGAAAATTTTCCGATTGAGCCCACTTTATCATTACAGCTAATACTTCCTCAGGGTACTTTCGAATGAATGGTCTGATGGCATACTCACCTGTATTTCTTTTTGTTATTTCTTCGATGGCATTTATGGAAATCTCTAAATTCTCCAAACCATATTTTTCTATGTACTTCCCAATTGGTAAAATCCAATAGAACTCTTTGAACATTCCTGTTTCTTTTTTATTTTCTTCACCCAAGATATTCATCAAAATTTTCACTGCTCTCTTATAGTTTTTTGGAAGATGCAATTTTAACACTTCTGCATGCAGTTCTATTCTTTGGGTATAAGTTAGATTTCCACAATTAGTATGGATTGCCTTTATATATTCTTTTTTATTAAAATCTTTATAAACTTCGGAGATTTTATCAGAAAGCATTTCGGCTAAATTAGCACCAAAGAATCGAGTGATACCTTTTTCTTTTTTCACTAGTTTAAATATTTCCTTCTTAGGGAATTTTCTAATTCCGATTTGTATTTACTATTCATACATATTGATTTTAAAGAGGACGGATTTATTTTGCAATTTATTTTTGTATTGTTTAAATGATTATTTTTAGTTTTCTAAATTTTAATATTTTGTTTTGATTTTATGGATTACAGTAGTCGCAGTACGAGGGGTCTTCTGATGTTTTTTTATTTGGATACATATCCTCTTTTGTGAATTGACAATGCTGACATACATAAATGTAACTCAGGATTGAATTTGTTGGTGATCCACATAAACTACACTCAAGTCCTTTTTTGGCATCGGTAATTCCAAAGCCCGGCATTTGACATTGAGGACAGGTTGATTTAATTTTTAGAATTAGCTTTTTAGTTGCTTCTCGTATTACATTCATACGTGTTGGGTTGTACATCGCTCTCATGTCTGTTTCTGCATAAATAGATTTGTACTTGGAGGAAAGCTCTTTATATGATTTCTTTAGTGTATCAATATCTGTTATTCCTTTGTGAATATCCAAATTTT
This sequence comes from Leptospiraceae bacterium, assembly GCA_947458405.1. GTDB lineage: Bacteria > Spirochaetota > Leptospiria > Leptospirales > Leptospiraceae > JACKPB01. Next base: position 5,630 of record CANGZW010000021.1, on the reverse strand, counting down.
CGTCTTTTGATTTGCGTAGGATTAACCCGTGTTCAGGAAAGCCTATGACTTTGGCAAATGAAATTAGTTCTTCTTGTGATTGAATTTGTTTGCCATTGAAATTAGTAGATGTACTTAATTCTCTCACCACAACTTCTATGTTATTTCTTGTATCAATAAAAATTAAAAACTCATCATCTGCACTGACAAAAAACAGGGATGGATGGGGTCCGAACGAACCCTCACTTGCAATACCTAAATCAAAGTTGTTTAATTTCATTGCTTGCAAACACTTTTCTCTGGCAGTTGAAATTGGATCCTGTTCTCTTTCTACTTCACCCGTAAAAGTTCCTAGTAAATCTGTATCAAAAGTGTTATCTGTAAAACAACTCACTCCCAATTCTTTTTCAAAGATGGGAGCAATCACTTTTTCTTTATGATGCTTGGTAGCGATTATGATTTTTCTGCCTTGAAACATGGTAATCTGGATTTTTTTAATAAGTATTTATACTATCTAATTTTCATATTATTCAATTGATTTTTTTAATGCCTGCCCCTTGATTGATTCATTGAATTTCCCATTCTCATAAACCAAATTACCATTCACAAATGTATGAGTAACTTTGGTTTGAAAAGTTGTTCCTTCCAACGGAGACCAGCCACATTTATAGAGTATATTCTTTTTTTCAACTGTCGAACTTGAGTTCATGTCAACAATTGTTAGGTCTGCAAAGTATCCTTCCCGTATATAACCTCTTTTTTCAATATTATATAGTATTGCTGGATTGTGGCACATCTTTTCTGTTATTTTCTCTAACGATATCAGTCCCTGTTTGTAAAATTCCAGCATAATATTAAACGAATGTTGTACGATTGGTGCACCCGACATGGATTGAAAATAAGGTTTTTGTTTTTCGTCTAACGTATGGGGTGCATGGTCTGTAGTTATGATATCAATTCTATCATCCAATAATGCTTTAAAAAGTCCTTGTTTATCTTTTTCTGTTTTTATAGCAGGGTTCCATTTTATTAGTGTTCCCAAACGCTCGTAATCTTTATCACAAAACCACAAATGATGAACCGATACTTCAGTAGTTATATTTTTCTCTTTTAGGGGAATATCATTTCTAAAAAGATGTGTCTCTCTTTCAGTGGACAGGTGAAGAATATGAAGGCGTGCTCTGTACTGATTGGCTAAGTCTATTGCTCTTTGCGTTGCTTCATAACAGGCTTTTTCGCTTCTTATGATGGGGTGATACTCCATCGGAACATTCTCACCATATTTTTCTCTGTAAAGTTTCTCGTTCTCATCTACAATTTGCTCTTTCTCGGAATGTATTGCAATGATGGATTTGCAGTTTGCAAAAAGCCTTTCCATTGTTTTTGGATTGTCGGCAAGTAGATTTCCTTTTTTGGTAAAGTAAAGTCCATCATCAGATACGCCCAACAGTTTGGATGTATCAAGATTGAGTACATAATCAAGATTGTCACCATTGACACCCAAAAAGAAACCGAAATTCGCTAAAGATTTTTCAGAAGCAATTTGGTATTTTTCATTTAGGATTTCCATCGTCAATACATTTGGCTTTGTATTTGGCATATCAATAAAAGAAGTCACACCACCTGCAATGGCCGCTTTACTCTCTGTGTAAAGGTCAGCTTTATGAGTAAGTCCCGGTTCACGGAAATGAACCTGTCCATCTATGATCCCCGGAAATAGATACTTTCCATTTCCATCAATTATACTTGCATTTAGGTCATCACCAAGTTGTCCTATCTTTTGAATGATTCCATTGTCAATGAGTAGGTCTGATATGATAGTTTGTCTTTCGTTAACGATGCTAATATTTTTGATTAGGGTTCTTTCTGACATAGTGAATTGCCTTTATTTTTTCTCGTCTGCTATTGTATCTATCTTTACGACTTGGGTAAATTGTTTTTAAAAAAATTTCATTCTCATTTTCTATAAAAGGAATTTTTATATTAAGCTTTCATTAATAATATTTTCTTATTCTGATTTTTTATTTTTTTGTTAATTACATTAATTTCTATCTCCATTCCTAAAGCATGAATGTAGTCAACGAGTGTAGATAATTTAATATCATCTCTTCCTTCAATTCTGGAGATACTTGTTTGACTAAAGCCTTCAATATCAGATTGTTTAACTCCAGAATGTTTTCTTAGATCTGCGAGTTTCATATTAAAAATAAATTTATTAGCTTTGATTTGAGCCCTTTCAATACTTTCAGTAGACATTGTTTTTTTAGCACTTTCAAAGAAGTCGGTATACTTTTTTTTATTTTTCATGACATATCCTCCAGATATTTTTCAAAAAGTTTATCAGCGATAGGTATATATTTTTCATAAAAACGTTTATCACCTTTTTTGTTTCCACCAATCAGTAAAATTGCTTTTCTTTCGGGATCGAATGCAAAGAAAATTCGATATGGATTACCCGAACTTTGAACTCTCAATTCTTTCATATTTTTAAAATTACTATTTTTTATTGTATCAACCCTTGGTCTTCCCAATGAAGGTCCATGAACACTTAAAATAGTAACATTGGCATAAATATCTTCATTACAGGTTTCATTTAGAGTTAAAAGCCATTCTCCAAATTCTTCCGTTTGTAATATTTGCCACATAAAGTAATTATTTCATCTAAGACATATGTTGTCAAGTGCATATTTTTTTTATTTCTATTATTAATTTATCAGTTTTAATTAAGTTTTTATTTATTATAACGAGTTAGGTTAGATGGAAAAATCTATTCCTAAAGAATAGATTCTATAATATTTTTTCAGTGTATTGCATCTAACCTCTAATATACATACTTCGAAATATATTTCAATCATAAATAAATAAAATTGAAAATGTTATTCTGTTATATATAATTATAATAACTATAAATCTTATCGATAGACTTAAATATAAATATCAAGACAGAGATACAAACCAAAAAAAATATGTGTAGTACATTTTGATATGTGAATTAAATATATAAGAAAAGAATTTAAATAATTTCTCAGAGAAATACGAATATTATTTCTTTTTTCTTTCTTAAATGAATCTTCGCAATACTTTGATATTTACTGATTCTCTGAGATACATAAAAAAATGTCCTAAAATTTAGGAGACGTTCAGTTATCATTTTCTATACTTCTCTTCCTATCATACATTCAAATAGAATAAAAGAATCGAGCCTGATTATTAGGTAAATGTTTGGTTCTTTTATCTATAAGCATCTTTTCTATCAGAGATATCAAGGACTATAATTAATACTTTATCATTTTCAATTTTATAGAATATTCGATTATCACCTATTCGATACCTATAAATTCCTTCAAATTCGCCCTTCAATTTTTTAATATTACTTCCAAAAAAAGGATTCAATCTCAACTGAGGGTACACATAATCTTTAATTTTTTGGTAGATCTTTTTAAATTTTCTATCTTCAATTTTAGAAATAAAACTTTCCGTTTCTGCAATTTCAAAGTTATTTAACAATTTTATACTTGCCTTTCTTTACCTCATCCATCCCCTTTTTTAGGCTTCTCACAAGTGAAGGTTCATTTAAAATTTGATCCATTTCATCATCAGAAACATAGATTTCATTTGTAAGATAAGAAAGGGAAGCATTTTCGATAAAATTAGAGATCGTACGCCTCTCTCCATCTGCTGCTTTTTTTAGTAAATTATACACAGTTTCATCAACTCGAATTGTAATAGTTTTCATTAAATTACCTCGTCTCAAATATATTCATAATTATTCAAATTGTCAATTATATATTAAGATTTTTTGAATGGCTTTCACCTAACGTTTATATCTTCGAATTATACAATTCATTTTTATTTAAAATGCCGGTAATTTTTTTATCTAAAGTCCATATCAAGTTTTCTTTTTCATCTAAGTTGACTTTCTAAAAAAAGTTAGTACATGCCAAAGAATTTCGAAAGACTCATAGAATATCCAAAGTAATTTATCTTCGTCCATGTATAATATCTAAAATATTAGAAGTAGAGACTTACAGTTTTTTTTATAGTTTATATCAAGGAATATTAATAAGTTAAAGAAACTCTTCTCTAAGAATTGAAGAAATTATGGGGGTTGGAAATTTATTACATATTTTTTTTAAAACTCCTTTAATGAAGATAATGTAGTACCTATTAAATTAGAATTGAATTTTTCTCGAGCCACTTTGCCAAAGCAGATTCTTTTATTGATCCATCTGCAACTTTTAACATTACTTGAACAACATCGTTCTCTGAAGTTTCAATTTTAAATCCATTCATTGCAAGAAAAACATACATAAAAAGAAAGGAAGTTCTCTTGTTTCCATCTATAAAAGGATGATTTTTAGCAATGCCTATTCCAAGAGAAGAAGCAAGTTCAAACATGGTAGATTTAGGATGATAGTACCATGTATTCTTTGGTCTATCTAGTGCTGATTCTAACAAACCTTCATCCCGAATACCCAAAGAACCCCCGTGTTGTTTAATTTGATCAAGATGAATCGCCTCAGCAATTTTCTTATTTAACCATTTCGGTTCTGACTTCATTTAGCAAGTTCTTTAAGAGCATTTCTATACTTTTTAGATGCCTCCTGGTAAAACTCCATTGAAGTTTCAAATTCAGGGTCATAAGGAGATAAGAGAATTCCATTTTCTGTTTCTATTAGAAATACTGTATCACCTTCATGAAAATTATATTTTTCTAAAAGGACTTTTGGAATGGTAGCACCCGCTGAATTTCCAATTGCCCGAATCGTAGTTTTTTTAACTGAAGAAGTTTCCATTGTTATAATATATGTTATAACAATGGATCAGTCAATCATTTTTTTTGATTATACAATCAGTTTCGAAAGATGGTTATGCTCGAAGCTCGCATAACGTTATTGAGTAGCTGATCTATTGAGGCTGGTGTTTTATTAGTTATGGCTCTAGCAATATTCAGGCTTAAACAACTAAATCTAATTTTAAATCAGGAAATATTTGTTTGATCTTGGAGATTGTTAATAAAGCTGGATTTGCACTTTTGGGAGATTCAAGTCTTTGATAACTATATAGATTCTTTAAACCAATCATATCAGCCACTTCTTTTTGACTTAATCCTCGTTTATGCCTTTCCATTCTAAGAATTTGAGCAAATGCTATTTTAGGATTAACTTGAACTTTGATTATATCTTTTCCTTTATAATTTATTTTAGGAAGAGGAAAAATAGTTTTAGAATCAAATGTTTCATTCAAGAATAAATTAAGAGCTTCAGTTGAATTTATTTTTAATTCCTCTAAAGTATCTGCTTGAGTATTACATCCTTGTAATTCGATACATTTTGCCCAGTAACCATTTTTTTCTTTATATATCTTAAAATGATATTGCATTACTTATCTTTATCTCCTTTAAGTTTTAATTTCTTTAAAAGACTTTTTTCTAATCCCTTCTTAAGTTCTTTATGCATAGGAATAGTCTCTCTATCATTTCCTTTACCTAAGATTAAGTGGCTACCTTTTTGTCTTAAAATAACCCAACCTTGCTTTAGATAAAGATTTAGCATGTCTTTTCCACTCAAAGGCACTTAAATAGAATACTAACTTTAGTTGGTGTTGTCAATAATATTTTTGAATAATTTTTACATTTGATTTAATTTATT
>CANGZW010000020.1 GCA_947458405.1 Leptospiraceae bacterium | reverse complement strand
TTAAAGCCTTTTAATTTCACCTCAAAGGAATTAAAATTTGTTAATATATTTTCGCTTATTACAACTAAATCAGAATTATAAATTTTAATATCATTTTTAGGAATATAATCCAAACTTCTCAATATTTCTGTTTTACGATTTAATATAATTGTTCTGAAGTCATTAAATACATTAACCCTCTTTTCAATTGAACGAAGGGATCTGCCAAGTTTTTCGGGAGAATTTCCTTTTTCTACTTCTGCAATAATTATTTCTTTACCATCTCTAAAATGATATTTTTTACTTATTTCATAAATTAATCCTGCACTTACAATGGGATAATTAAATAGTTCAGGGGGTGTTGTATTATTGACTTTGGCTCCACTGATAATGATCATGCCGGGAGAAATATTTTTCCATAGAATTTTTTTTAATCCCTTGAATCCCGGAAGTTCTAACACTATTCCATTCCTTCTTTTTTGTATCTTTCCTCGTATTTTTTATACAGATTTTCAAAATCTTCTTCCGATGTTATCTTAAAATTATTTAGTATTTCATCATTTAATGAGAAAAAATGGACTTTTCCCTGAATATTTGCTGCTAAATTATTGGCTAAATAGACAATCTCAGTTATTTTTCGATATTTTTCAGGTGCCATATAGGGTTGCTGGTGAAATTCTATAATGCATTTCAAATCCTCTGGAAAATTCCACTTGTCTGCTAGCATTCCCCCGAGTCTGGAATAACTCAAACCAATAGCGGCCTCTTCTAATACCTTGGAATTTTCCGTTGCTCTATTGTGAGTTAGCTCTTGTATTACAGGGAATATTTCTTTATCAACAGACAATAGCAAAATTCTTCCTATATTATGAAGAAGAGCACCGGATATTACACTTTCTCCCAATTTTCCCAAACCCAAATCTTTAATAATTAAACTTGCATAAAAACTAGCTCTTCTGGAATGTTCCCACTGTGCCTCCATTCTTGAATATGCCTTATTCATAACATTCATAGATCCCATGGCATACAATAATCGTAATATAGCTTTTACACCAATGATTTTTACTGCTTGAGAAATAGACATAGACTTGGATTTCATAATAAATCCTACTGAATTAGCTAATTTTAAAATCTCTGCACTTACACTTGGATTTTTTTCAATTGAATCAATTAGATCTTTCATATTCATATCGGGATCTGTGCAGAGAGAAATTATTTTTTGTAGAGATGTAGATAGTGAAGGTAGTGACCTAACTTCAATTAATAATCTATCTTTAATTTGTGAAGAAACTTGAAGAGGAACTATTTCCTTGGGAATTTCAATTACAAAGCTAGTTTCATTTTCTTTTCGATTTAATTTAATATTATTTTTACTAAGACCAATATTTCTTAAAAGTAGTACGCTCATCACAATACCGAGTCCGGCACTTTCACTTTTATCACCCATATCTTTATAGGCATCTATGACAGTTTTATAATTTTCTGATTTTTCTATCCTTGTTTTTATTCGTTCTTCTTCAATGGGTAGTAAAGTACTATTATTTAATATTGTAAATAATATTTTATCATCTACTATTGCAATATCTAGTGATACGTAATATGAGCTATCGGTGATACCACCTTTTAAACTATCCCAATTGGAAATTATTTCATTTTTAAATCTGGATAATCCAACTTGATAATCTTCAGCGTTTTCTGTATTTATATTATTTTTTTCCAAAAATATTTTTTTAGAATTTGCTCTATTTGCATTCATTAATATTTCTTTTAGTATCATAAAAACTGTCTCTGAAACATAAGCTTTCTCCATTTTTAAAAACATATTTTGAAGATAAGAAGAGATTTGCATATAGTTAAGATTTGTTATAAATGACCATTGCATTTTCGTATTACCGTAATCATTATTTTGTAAATTGGAATTCATGTTTTGCCTTTTTTGTATGATTCAAAAATTATAGGTAGTGTTTCAATAATTTACTTATTTAAAGTAAAGAAAAATCAATCTGTTTTCTGAAATTACTTTTTTAGAAGGTAATTTTTTCAATCGTTTGGTTTCTTTTGACAAAATGTTTATAAGATTGTACAAAATTGAGTTTTTAGAATAATTACAAATACACAAGAAATCAATTGATTTCACTATTACATCTGATAGGATGGTAAATAGAAACTCAAAAACAAAAGGATTTTCCAGTGTCAGAAATTATAAAAATTATAGATTTAAAAGCCAAGATAGGAGAAACTGAAATCCTCAAAGGTGTGAATCTAACCATACATTCTGGGGAAGTTCATGCGATTATGGGAAAAAATGGATCGGGTAAGAGCACACTCTCTAATATTATTTTAGGCCATCCCAACTATTCTATTACCGGTGGAGATATTTTATTTAAAGGTGAGTCCATTCTGGCTCTAAAACCTGACGAGAGGGCAAGACTCGGTATTTTTCTCAGTTTCCAGTATCCTACTGCTATTCCCGGAGTAACGGTAACAAATTTCTTAAGAACAATTTTAAAAGGGATCAAAGGCAAGGATATGCCCGTCAAGGAATTTCGGCAAATTGTAAAAAAAGAAACTTCCGAATTAAAAATTGAAGACTCTTTTTTGGGAAGATATGTCAATGATGGATTTTCAGGAGGAGAAAAAAAAAGAAACGAGATACTTCAGATGTCAATATTAAAACCCTACCTATCTATTTTAGATGAAACAGATTCCGGTCTCGATATTGATGCCCTCAAAACAGTTTGTGATGGTATAAATAAAAATCGTAATCAGGATTCTGCAATACTGCTGATTACACATTATCAAAGAATGCTTAATTATGTAGTACCTGACAAAGTTCATGTTTTTATGGACGGAAAAATTGTTTTATCAGGGGATAAGAATCTGGCTCTAGAATTAGAAGAAAAAGGTTATGATTGGGTGGTAGGTGCTAAACCTTGAGTGTAGTAGAATTAATTAAATCCTCATTACCAAATGTAACACACAATGAATCCGAACCCAGTTGGATTTTTGAATATAAAAATCTTGCATATGAAAAACTTATACACCTTTCTCCTCCGGATAGTAAACTAGAATCATGGAGAAAGGTTAAATTTAATAATTTAAATTTGAATGAATACCTAAATTCAGAATCATCATTAATAGTTAATCTTAAAACAAATGATAATCTTATTAAATTATCAAAACCGGAAGAGTTATCAAATCAAAAAATAATAGATAATATTAAACATAATTTTAGTAACATATTAAATAGTAATAATTTTTATAAATTATTTTCATTAGCCTACAACAATTTAACTTATATATTAGATGTTCCTGATAATTATAATGGAACGGAGCCCATAGAATTAGAATCTTCATTTCAGTCTAATTCTAAATCTGCTATTCTTTTGTTAATTATCAATATAGGAAAAAATAGTCATTTCGTACTACATGATAATTTAAAATCTTCTTACCTAGAAAGTTTAAATTTTTTTAATTCATACACTCTCACTAATATAGGGGAAAGCTCTAAGGCTGAAATCATTCATGAAGAAAACTTTAATAATTCAAATTTTCATATTAGAAATATTGAATATAATCATGAAAGAGATTCAAAATCTATCATTTATTATTTTAATCTAGATGGATATAAAGGTAAGACATTTATTGAAAGTAATCTAAATAAGAAAGGCTCAGAATCGGATTTATTTGGAATTGCAGTACCATCAAAAAAAGAAATTCAAGACATTGAATTTTCATTAAACCACCTAGATAGTTACACTTCAAGTAGTTTAAAGCTCAAAACAGTCATGAAAGATAAAAGCCATCACATATTTACAGGAAATTTGAATATTCCCAGAACATCCCTTCATGTAACTGCTAGCCAACTAAATAACAACTTAATTTTGGATAAAACATCTAGAGCTGAATCCATGCCCAAGCTAGAAGTTTTTGCTGATGATGTAAAATGTTCTCATGGAGCTACTATGAGTGAAATTAACGAAGATCAACTTTTTTATCTCATGAGTCGTGGATTATCTATTTCTGATTCCCGACATTTAATAGTAGAGGGTTTTATTACAGAAATATTAGATAAAATAAAAAGTAGTACGATAGCCCAAGATTTAAAAGATAAATTCCTCAGAAAAATAGGTATCTAAAATGATTGAGTTAAAGTGTCAAAAAAAAGAGATTCTAGAAGATCAGATAAAAATTTTATCTTCTAAAGATTATCAAATATGTATTGCCATTCTTAATTCAGAAGTTTTAGCATTTGAAGATGTTTGCAGTCATGATGGTGAATCTTTTGATGGTGGTAAAATAGAAAACGGTTGTATCGTGTGTCCGCGCCATATGGCAAAATTTGATATGAAAACTGGGAAGGCAATCTGTATGCCTGCAGTTGAAGACATCAGAACGTTCCCAGTAAGAGTAATTGGCGAAGAAATAATTGTGGTAATAGAGGAGTAAATATGTTAGACGCTTATAGATTAAAAACAGATTTTCCAATCCTTCAAACTAATATGAATGGTAAGTCTCTTGTGTTTTTAGATAGTGCCGCTAGTTCACAAAAACCATTTCAAGTTATAGATGCATTAGATAAGTATTACAAAGAAGAAAATGCTAATATACATAGGGGTGTGTACTACCTTTCCCAAAAAGCCACAGAACTTTTTGAGAGAACCAGAATTAAAATATCAGAATTTATTGGTGCTAAATGTGCAAAAGTAATTATATTTACTCGTAATACAACTGAAAGCATTAATTTAGTAGCACAAAGTTGGGGAAGGCAAAATATAAACAGGGGAGATGTTATTGTATTAACCGAACTTGAACATCATTCCAATATTGTCCCCTGGCAAATGTTAGCTCAGGAAAAAGGAGCAGTAATTAAGTATATTCCTATAAATCCTGACTCATCTTTAGATACGACTAATATCAATGAGATAATTGATTATAGAACTAAGATTGTAGCTGTATCACAAATGTCTAATGTAACGGGCACCATTCATGATATTAAACCTTTAATTGCTAAAGCACACTCTGTTGGTGCTCTCTTTTTACTTGATGGAGCTCAGGGGGCCTGTCATATAGAAACAAATGTAAGAGAGTTAGATGTAGATTTTTATGCATTCTCTGCTCATAAAATGCTCGGACCAACAGGTGTTGGTGTTTTATATGGGAAAGAAGAAATATTGGAGAAGATGCCCCCCTGGATGGGTGGGGGAGATATGATTAGTGATGTAAGTTTGGATAAAAGTACATATGCAGATTTACCAGCTAGATTAGAAGCAGGGACTCCACATATATCCGGTGTAATCGCATTTCGACATGCAATTGAATATCTAGAAAAAGTGGGTTTGGAAAATATACACCAACATGAAGTGGCTTTAACTGAATATGCTCTCGAAAGATTAGATTCACTGAATGGTATTACATTATATGGAGTGAATGATTTACAGAAGAGAGGTGGGGTAGTTTCTTTTAACGTGAATGGTGTCCATGCTCATGATGTTGGTTCTATATTGGATGAAGAAGGTATTGCAATTAGGGTAGGGCATCATTGTGCACAACCTTTTATGAAAAAAATGAAAATTGCCGGAACCTGTAGGGCTAGTTTTTATTTATATAATACAAAGGAAGATATTGATGCTTTGATTAATGGACTTTTGCAGGTCAAGGAGATATTTGCCCGTGTCGTTAAGAGATGATTTGTATAAAGAGGTAATTTTAGATCACTTTGAAAACCCAAGAAATTATGGTATTTTAGAGCCCTGTACTTTCCATGAGAAAGGAATGAATCCATTGTGTGGGGATGAGTTAGAAATATTTCTCAGAATGGAAAACGATACAATTAATGAGATAACTTTTAATGGCAAGGGATGTTCAATTTCACAATCGAGTGGATCTATGATGACAGAGCTTGTTAAAGGAAAATCCAAAGAAGAAGCATATGAAATATTAAAAAAATTCAAAAAAGCTATATTAGAAGATTCTAATGAAGTTTTTAGCGAAGATGAAGGTGACCTAGAAGCACTTTTAGGCGTTAAAAAATATCCTGTCAGAGTAAAATGTGCAGTTCTAGCATGGAATACTCTTGAACAGTTGTTAAAATAGGTTTTTTACTATGCTAATGGAAGATAGACCACTCAGTGAGTTAGAAAAAAATATTTATGATTCTCTAATGGAAATCGAAGACCCTGAAATTGGTATTCTAATAGTTGAATTAGGTTTAATTTATGATATAAGAGTTGATGAAGAAAAGAAAGCGAAAATAAAAATGACTTTTACTAGTATGGCATGTCCTGCAGGGCCGGAATTAAAAAGTCAGGTATTGACATGTGCTCTTAGGGTAGATGGTATTACAGATGTTGATGTTGAAATCGTTTGGACTCCTAAATGGGATCCTAGAATTATGGCATCCGAAGATGCCAAAGTTACATTGGGAATCTATGATTAAAGTATGAAAAAAAACCTGAAAGGTATGAGTCTACATGCCTTAGAAACTTTTATAAAAGAACTTGGTGAAAATTCTTATAGAGCCAAACAAATTTACGCAGGTCTTTATAAGGATAGATTTACTAACTTTGACGAATTTTCTACCCTACCAAAAACCTTCAGGGAATTATTAAAAGAAAAGGCTGAAATCCTATCTATTAAATTAGATAAGCATTTAATTTCAAAAGATGGAACTCAAAAGATGACCTTTGCAGTAGAAGAAGGCAAAGTTATCGAAACCGTTTGGATTCCCACTGGAGATGAAGAGAGAAAAACAATTTGTATCTCATCACAAGTAGGGTGTACTTTATCATGTGCGTTTTGTGCTACGGGCTTATTAGATTTTAAGGGTAACCTAAAAGTTTGGCAGATTGTTGACCAAATTCTACAAGTAGAAAAAATTGTAGGGGATAGATGCACTAATATTGTCTTTATGGGCATGGGTGAGCCTATGCATAATTATGATTCGGTAATACAGTCTGCTCATATCTTTCATGATCCCCAAACATGGAACTTAGGTGCAAAACGTATTACAATTTCAACTGCTGGGGTTGTTACAGGAATAGAAAGATTTATTAAAAATAAAGAACCTTTTAATTTTGCAATTTCATTAAATCACCCAAATCCAGTAACTAGAAAAACTATCATGGGTATAGATGAAAAATATCCATTGGAAGTGTTACTTAAATCTGCAAGAGATTTTACTAAAACTTTGGGACGTAGAATCACTTTTGAGTATATAATGATCCCGGGTGTAAATATGGGAAAAGAAAATGCTTTAAAGCTGGTGAAAATATTAAGATCGGTAAACTGTAAAATTAATTTAATTCCTTTAAATACAGAATTACATGGATGGAGAAAACCCAATGAGGATGAAATAGATACTTTTCGGGAATTATTAAAGTCATCAAAAGTACCTATTTTAAATAGAAGATCTCCCGGAAAAGATATTAACGGAGCTTGTGGAATGCTCGCAGCTGTGTCTTACTAATTTGGGAATGTTTCAAAGATGTTAACATTTACTGTCTTTATAATTTCTAATTGATTTTCAACCTCTCCTAGTTTCCATTTAACACCTGTTTGTGATGTATAAAAACTTCTGCCGGTTAATTCTTTTCCATTTATCTTCCCTGTACCACAAGTTCTAATAATATTGAAATTATAAATCTGAGAGAATTCAAAAAATTTCTTTAATTCATCTTGGTAATTAGTAAATTCATTGTCGGAATTATAAGAATCATTTGGGTTAAAAACCAATTCTATCTTTTCTTTTTTTAGAATTTCCATATTACTAGGATTTAAAATATCTTCTCCGGGCAAAATAGAAAATCGAGCACCATTCAAAATATAAATTGAATCTCCATCTTGAGGAAGAATCTTTAAATCTCCGATAGTGCTTCCTGACCTAAAATTATAATAATCCACAAGTGTTACATCTTTAACAATGGGTATTGATTCTACAAAATTACCTTCTATTTTCCTTATTATACTACCTCCGATAACAACTCCTTTGTGATACTCAGAAATTTCTAAAATTTTATCCAAGTAAAAAGATTCTTTTTGTTGAATGCCATCACTCGCTTTTTCAAAGTAGGGGAAGAATCTCGGTAAAATTAAAAAGTCAGCTTTCGCAGACGCAATTTTTAATTTTTGATCTTTAGTTAGATCAGTATTTATATTTTTTTGAAAAATTATTACTTTAATATTTGCCATTGTTAAATTTCCGATAGATCATTAGCATCTTTTGTTGAATCTTCAGATTCTTTTGTAGTTACTAAAACTTCTATGCCATAGCTATTTTTTAATTGTTCCGGAGTTAATTCTAATCCAGCACCATATAATTCTCCGGAATCGCTTAACTTACTCAATAAACCATTACAAAAAGCACAGCAGTCATATATAGCTTCTCTTATTTTCTTTTTATTTAATTTCTTCTTTGATTCAACATTATCAAAATTTAATACATCATCTGGATTTCCAATGATTACTTTTTCTTTTTCCATATCCTCTAAAAATGTATTTAGTATCACAGAAGTTTTTTCTATATATTCTTTGATTGAAACTCTAGAAGATCTAGATTGGATATTCTTCTTTTGATCTATTTGAGTCATTTTCTTTGATTGTTCTATATAGTTTACAAGGGGTGTACTCTTCACTTTTTCGAACTCTCTGACACTTTCAACGTAAAGTCTAAATTGTTCCAAACAGGATCTTGTTAATTCATAAATGGATTCTAATTTTTCTCTGTAATCTATTTTTAACCCTTTTACGTTAGTTGAATTGACAATAACTTTTTTTGTGGTCAATACTAATGAATATTCAATATCAAATTCTTTAAAGAATAGATAGGAAACAAAAGTTTTGTCAGCAATATTAATATCAGAAAACTCTTTTTTTGGATCATGTTTTTTTCTTAAATTTTCTAAATTGGTGGCTCCCATTAATTCTAAACCGTGTTTTACTATTTCAGGAATTTCTTCTTCTTTATTATTTTCAGAATCTTCCTCTTTTTTATCTGTTTCAGCGGTTGGCTCTTCCACTTTTTGTTCTATCTCTACAAAATTAAAATTTTTCATTGAACCGATTCTTTCTTCATTTTTAATTTCTAATAAAATTTCCATATATTTAGATTCTAACGGAACATTTTTATTGTTGTGTCTTAGAACTGCTAAATATATTTTTTCGAATGCCTTATTAAATATAAAATTGTGATACTTAGATAATTGTTTCTTTCTTGTTTTATATATAACTGAAGATTTTTTTTCTAATTTTTCTAAGACATCATATCCTTTTTCAAGTGCTTTTAAGTATGACGTATTATATGGATATAAAAAGTAAATTTTTCTAAAAATAGAATATAAGGGATTGTAAATTGAAGCAACGTTTATTCCTCTTTGAGGGGAGATATTGTACTCTCTAAATAGCTCTTCTAATTCCCCGTAATCCATAAGTTTCCCACCTCTAATTATTAGTTCGGGGTAAAATGGAGATTCTTTTGAGAGTTCAACCACCATGTTTTGATAAATTTCTGGATTTCCTAAGATTTCTTTTCCAGCTAAGTTAAAGTTTAGAAGAGATTCTTTGAGTTCCAGGTTTAATTGGCTTAAAAAATCTGGAGTCAATATAGGTGAGTTAAATTCCGAAACTTTTGAAGACCATGATTTAAATTTCAGGAAAAATATGGATAAAAAGGAAGAATAGTTATTTTCGTGAATGCTTGGATCTGTTGGATTAGACTGCTCACTTTTGCTAGAGTCCGAGGAAGCAGATTTAGTATTTTTAGGCTCGTTGCCTTGAGATTTTGTTTTTTTATCCCTTGCTATGGGAGATCTAGAAGGAGCCTTTGTGCTTTTTACCGCCTTGGTGGGATCTTCTTTTTTAGAGGAATCCTCTTTGATAACCTGCCCCCCTGCATCGATAAATTTCTTGAATATTTCCTGACGATCTTTGTCTTCGATTTTATTAATTCCAATAGATTTTTTTGTCTTGTCAATTTGGCTCATTTTCTTACCTACAAATATTTAATGCTATTCTAATTTCACTATATTTTTGAAATCCAACTTTAATACAGCTAATTTTTATTACTTTTATAAATTATGATTTTGAGAAAAAAAGGGGGTTTTTGAACTAGATTAACTTTTTAGCTTAGTAAATAAATTGGTAAATAAGAATTTTCCTAAACTTTTTTTATATAATTAAAATTTTTTATTATATAGTTTCTACAAAAGGTTTAAAACATTCATTAAAATTATTTTTAATTGGTAAAAATAATGTATTACTTAATTTTATAGATTCAATTAAAGAATTAGTTTTTAAATATCCCTCATTATAAAGTGTATGAATATTCTCTAATCCTTTAGCTGTGTAGATACCACAAAATGGTTCAATAATATCAGCCTTATTATAAACATAAAAATCATATCCTGGTTGGTTATTGTAATTATAAATTAAATCATTCAATAAATCATTTGTAATATTTCTCATTTTGTAGCTTGTTACAATAAAATTAAAATTTCTGTAAGCATTAAAAACACTCAATATGCCGCTTAAGGAACCACCTAATTTATTTGAATCTATGATTATTTCAGTATCGTTGTAATTATTCTTATAAAATGGAAATTGCTTTTCGTTAACGCTCAAAACGATGTACTGAACTACACTATTCAGTAAATTATATGAATGTGATACGAGTTTATTTTCTTCTTCATGGAATACAGACTTATCTACCGAATATAAATTTGGTCTTCTTCCACATAAAATTACACCTATCCATTTCTTTTTGTAGAAATTCATGCTAAAGTATATGCAAATTCTGTGCCATATCATAATTATTATTTATCTAATAATTTAACAAAAAATTGGCATTTGAAAAGTACAATTACTTACTTTAATTTAAATATTAGTTATTTTGGGATGAGTTTAGCCTATTTTTAAAGCAAATAGTGTTTGTTTTATTAACAAAAATATACCTTTAAGAATATATATCAGTAAAGATGATTATTATTTAAACAATTTGTATATACTTTTTATATAAAAAATAACAATTCTTTAGTTTCATTTTTTCCGAAAATAGAAGAAGAAGAAATGGCTAAAAATTTATTAACGAAAGAATCTAAATATGAAATAGGGGAATTTTGGACTTCAAAACAAAGGCAATCCCATACACTGCATTACTGCATAAGCTATAGGGCGGCATTTAAACCAGAATTACCTCAATACTTTATTAATCGTTTTCTAAAAAAGAAAAAGAGAACGATCTTAGACCCTTTCGGAGGAAGGGGAACTACAACCATCCAGGCTAATCTTGATGGTCATTTTGGAATACACAATGATATAAATCCTCTCTCTATTTTCTTAGCCGAATCAAGAAGAGTGGTACCATCCTATGAAAAAATGGAAAAAATCATCAACGGTTTAGACTTGCATAAGAAAAAATCAGATGAGATACAAGACAATGATCTACATCATTTTTATCATCCAAAAACTTTACAGGAAATTAAAAATCTTAAAGAAATTTACAAAGAAGATAAATCACCGGAGTTAACATATATAATGTTAACAGCACTCTCCCGCTTGCATGGACATTCAGATGGTTTTTTTTCAGTCTATACATTTCCACAAATTTCTATACCTGCTATTTCTCAAAAAAGAAACAATGAAAAGAGAAACCAAACCCCACAATATAAGGCTATTAAAGAAAGAATTTTAAAAAAGATGAGAAATGATCTTTCCGATCCACTTCCACCTTTTTATCACGAATTTTCTAAGAAAAATAAATACACTCAATCTTTTTCTTACAACATGAAAGAGGTTCCCACCGACTCTGTCGATTTAATTGTTACATCTCCACCATTCCTGGATAAGGTTGATTATATAAATGATAATTGGTTAAAAGCATGGTTTTTAGATATTGATTTGAAATTTTTAACAGGTGTATCGATTATTCAAAATCCATCTGATTGGAAAGAATTCATTCAAAATACATTAAGAGAATGTCATAGGGTGATGAAAAAAAATTCATTTCTAGTTATGGAAGTGGGTGATGTGTTGTACAAAAAAGAATTACTCAATCTAGATGATCTAGTTATTGAATCTGCTGAAAAGTCATCATTGTATTGGGTCAAAACAATAATTAACTCACAAAAATTTACGAAATTATCTAATTGTTGGAATATTTCTAACAATGAAAAAGGTACAAATTCCAATCGATGTGTAGTTTTATCACGTTAAAATTAAAAAAAAGTATAACGAAAATTCTACAAATGACGATAGATTCTTTAGAATAGGAGAAATATCAATATGATGAGATCCCTCTGGACTGCTTCTACAGGTATGATTGCACAGCAGTTTCATATCGATACAATTTCAAATAACCTTGCAAACGTTAACACAACAGGTTTTAAGAAGAATAGAGCAGATTTTGAAGATTTAGTATATCAACACCAGGTCATGGCAGGAACACCCGCTACAGCAGTGAGTGAAATACCTACTGGAGTAAATGTAGGACATGGTGTTAGAGCCGCGGCATCCCAAAAAATGTTTGAAATAGGTTCTTTCCAGGCAACTGGAAATAAGTTGGACCTTGCGATAACTGGAGAAATGGGATTTTTCAAAATTCAAATGCCTGATGGATCCTTTGCTTTTACAAGAGATGGATCTTTTAAGATTGATTCAAACCAACAGGTTGTTACCTCAAATGGATATTTATTTGAGCCTCCAATAATTTTACCGGAAAATGCTATTTTGAATTCACTTTCTGTGAGCGAACAGGGAGAAGTAACTGTAAAAATAGGAAATGACATACGTCCTACCACTATTGGTCAGGTTGAACTTTATAGATTTGTTAATCCAGCTGGTTTGCAGGCAATTGGTAAAAATCTTTTCAAAGAAACTGTTGCCAGTGGTGCAGAAATTCCCGGTTCACCCTCTTCAGAAGGATTTGGAAGCGTACTACAAGGATTTTTAGAAATGAGTAATGTAAAAATAGTTGAAGAAATGGTAAGTATGATTGTAGCACAAAGAGCTTATGAATCAAACTCAAAGGCAATTCAAACATCTGATAACATGCTCTCAACTGCTATCGGACTAAAACGATAGGATATTAAAAATGATAACTACCGGTGCTGAAACTAAATTGATTCAGTGCCTGTATATATCTAAATTATTTAAAAAAGTACTACTAATACTTAAATTATCGCTTAATATAACTTTACTAACATTAGGAATTTTAACTCCAAACTCCTTATTTTCATCTGATGCTATCTATATCAAACCCAAGGCATTTATCACAGGGAAAGATATCTACTTATCGAATATTTCTAAACTCCCTGATGGTATCGCAGATATTTATTTAACTGCAACACCAACTGAACCTATAACTCTAACTCCTGATGAAATTTATAAATTATTGCCATCTGAATTATCGGATAGAAAAGTTTTAGGGAGTTCCTGTCAAATTATTCCACTCAATAAGAAATTTCTAAAGGAAGATATAGAAAAATCATTTGTATTTGAGATATCAGAGAAAGAAAAAATTACTCCAGATGATATTCGCGTAACGTATCTTGGTGAGGATTTATTTTTCCCTGAAAAAGGAGTAGAGTTAAAATGGGGAAATATCCCTAAAAATATAACTCCAGGTCAAAAAATTTTTACATTAGATGCTTGGAAAGACAACACTAGGGTTTATTCCGTTAGAACAAAATTTTTAGTTGAATTTAAAATTAATGCACCTGTTGCCAATCGTAGGATAAACAGACTCCAACAAATCTCGGAGAATGATATAATATATAAGCAAATATTTATTTCAGAAAATATTTCTGATTTATTTACCTCAAATGTAAAGGGTATGACATCTCTCTCAAACATCGAGGAAGGTGATTTAATTCGAAAGAAGCACCTTAGAGAAATACATACTGTTGAAAGGGGTTCTAATATTGATATTGTATTTTATGAAGGTAATGTATTTATATCTACACGGGCTATTGCTAGAGAGTCTGGAAATACAGGAGAAAAGATAAAAGTACAATCTAAATCCAGTGGAACATTACTATCCGGAATTGTAACTAACAACGGTCAGGTAAAAATTGAATAATCTAATTTTTAGGATAAAATAATGAAAATTTTTATAATAATATTTTTTTGTATTTTAAATTTTAATCTATTTTCACAATCAAATAGTCTCTGGGTAGATTCTAATCCATATTCTACAGGAACTCAAGGGCTTCAGGTAGGAGCTATAGTTCGAGTCCTACTGAAGGATGGAATTAAAGCAGAATATGTTTACGAATCAGGTAAGGATGACACAATCACGATAAAATCATCCCCCGATAAAAAATCTATTCCTGAGATTATGGGATACAATATGGATAGAACCATTGCAGGAAAGAAAAATGGAAAAGAAAAATCCAATAGCAAAATAGTAGGATCAATGGCAGCCCAAGTAATTGGACTAGATCCTGCAGGTAATTTAATCATTACAGGTTCGAGAGAAGCAACCTATGATACTGGAAAAAGTTCCCTAAAATTAACAGGGAAAGTTGCAGGTGGAGATATTAAAGATGGAAATGCTATTGAAAGTGATAAAGTGGCTGAATTAAAATTGGAGTACATTGCAAGCCCAATTGAGAAAAACTTGAAAGATCCCGATTTACAGCTAAAACCAGCACTCGATCCCAAGGGTAAACCTATCATTGGTCCGGATGGACAACCTGTTCTAAAATCTGAAATAACAGAAACAGAACGTCAAAAAATTATACTTAAAAATATTAAAAGACTTCTCGGAGAAAGCGAATGAAAAAATCCTTTTTCAAATATTATATATATTTTACCTATATATTGCTTATATACTCTTTTCAAATTTTTTCGGTAGAAGCCAAACTTAAAGATATAGCTAGAATTGATGGAGTAAGAGAAAATCAACTTTCAGGCTTTGGAATTGTTAGTGGACTTGCACAAACTGGTGATACGAAAAACTTAATAACATCAGAAAGTATGAAAAATTTCCTAAAAAATCAAGGTCTTTCTGCGGCATCAAATCCTGCTATATCGAAAAATATAGCATCAGTAGTTATAACTGCCAATATTCCAACCTATGCTAAGGTTGGCGATAAAATAGATGTTACTGTGTCTTCGATTGGGGATGCAAAATCACTAGAAGGTGGTATTCTTCTTCAATCTCCTCTAAAAGCCGCCAACAATGAAATTTTTGCAGTTGCCAGTGGTGCCATTTCTTTTGGAGGCAAAGAAGTAAAAATAGGAGTTTCGAAAAATCCCCCCAAAACAGTAGGAATTATTCAGGGAGGAGCGATAGTAGAAAAAGAAATTCAAGGTAAGTTTTTCAATAAAGAAAATAAATATCGGGTGATACTTCAAAATCAAGATTTTGCCACCCTGGATATTGTCAACAAAGCAATCACAGAAAATTTTCAATCTGAAAATGTTACTACCAGAATAGTATCCCCAGTGGAAGTGGAAGTAATCATTCCTGAATCAAGTGATCCAATAGCAATCTTAGGAAAGCTGGAAAATATTACAGTTACCCCTGAAAATAAAGCAAGGGTAGTGGTTAATGAGAGAACAGGAACAATAGTTATGGGAGCCAATGTAACCATCGATGAAGTTGCTATCTCTAAACAAGGTTTGAGTGTGGTAGTTTCTGGTGGTGGTAAAAAAAGATTTTGGGATGATTCAGAAAAAGTCGAAAATGTAATAGTTATGCCAGAAGCCACAAAAGTTTCTGATTTAGTTAAAGCCCTTAATAAGGTTGGGGCGACTACCAAGGATATAATTTCAATTTTAGAAGCATTACGTAAATCGGGTGCAATGCATGCGGAGGTTGTAGTACAATGAATATTATTCAAGATTATATGAATAGGGCTAATATTTCAGATTCAAGATTAAATGATCTGAAAAGATCAGTGGAAACCCCCTCTAAAGATTCAGGAGCTTCATTTAAAAAGGAATTGGATGAGAAGCTATTAGGAAAGATTTCTTCTTCTGACGTAATAAATCCTACAAATATAAAAGAAGAAATTAAAAAAGACCCTTATCGCAAAAAGCTTTTTGATGCCAGTGTGGAATTTGAATCAATGTTTGTAAAACTCATGTTAAATCAAATGCGTAAAACAGTAGAAAAGCAAAACATGATCCATGGTGGATATGCGGAAGATATTTTTGAAGATATGTTATACGATGAATATGCTAAAGAAATTTCAAAAAATGAATCTTTGGGAATTGCCGAACAAATATATAGTTCTATGGCAAAGAGCCTTCCACCGATAGAAGATCCTTCCCTAAAAAAATAGAAGAGAGTTGAATTGCTCCTAAAACACATTTAGGAGCCCTCTGTCCAAAAACCCAATCTCCAGTTAAATACAAATTATACTTTTTACATAACTCAATATAATCATGATAGGTTACGCTATCAAAATTTATTTCATTGTCTTTATCAAACATGGATACAATTGGATTTGAATATTTCCAACGATGGGCTCTGATTTGAGAGGGAGATATATAATTTAGATTATATTTACTAAATATTGAACTAAAAAAATTTTCAACAATTTCTGTTTTATCTTTATTTAAATTTTTATTTTCATCCATCCAATTTTCAAAATTTTTTTCACTGAATTCTTTAGAAAATTGAATGCTTAAAATTAAATTTTGATAATCATCAAATTTTTGACTTTCAATAGTAAAATATTCTAAATTATCCTTATGATTCAACTCACTAATTTTTTGATTTTGATCTAGGTTGAAACTTAAATTTTCCCAAAGTCCTGTTGCAACAAGAGTCTTTTTATAATCAATATATTTTTGAGTAAAGCCTTCCCATTCTTTATAAAATGGTAGATCTTGAATTATCTCAAGGGATTGGGGTAAGGGACATGTGATAATACATTTTTCAGCATAGTAAGAATTATTTAAATCATCCATGATTAGAAAATAGTCGTTTTCTTTTATAATTTTTATGATTTTAATATTACTAATTAAATTATTTTCTTTTATAAAACTACTTACTAAAGAAATCATACCGTTTTCTGGAACAAACATATTATCATAAATTTGTTTGGTTTTTAAATTAGGAAATTTATTATTTAAATAGTTATTCAAATTGAATTTATTTGATTTATTATTTATAGTATAATGAAAAGAGTTTTTATACATAGTTGCACCCTTATCATATAAATATTTTGAACTCATCCTACCGGTGGAACATCTACCACCAGCCATTTTTGCTTTATCAAGAATAGGTGAATTTAAGTAATAGGAAATTACTGATCCCGTGATACCAGCTCCAATGATTATTGTCTCTACTCTTTTAGAATCCAATTTCCTTTTTTCTCCTCAAAATATTCTCCAAACTCCACAGTATTTAAATAAGTATATTCTGGTGTATTACTTTTATTTTTTATATTTTTTCTGATATCTTTTACTTTTTGTCTAGTCTCATTTACAAGGGCTACTAAATCTTTAACTCTATTGACTTCTTCTTTAGTGTTGTATATTTTATCAAATTTGGGATCTCTCTTGCTTTCTAA
Organism: Leptospiraceae bacterium; assembly: GCA_947458405.1. Taxonomy (GTDB): domain Bacteria; phylum Spirochaetota; class Leptospiria; order Leptospirales; family Leptospiraceae; genus JACKPB01. The sequence continues at coordinate 21,577 of CANGZW010000020.1, read as the reverse complement.
TATAGCTAAACTTCCATTTAGTCCCTCACCTATATATTTTAATTGTTTTAATTTTTTTATTTCTGGAGTTGTATGTAGTATTATTTTTAATAATGATTTATATTCATTAGCAATTTCTATGGATTCAAACTCATCAAAGTTTTCTCTTCTCCATTCAACGGGACCAATGGCTGAGGTTTTAATGGATGATAACAACCAACCATCAGATTCTAACTCTTTATTGTCACCAATAATTTGTTTTTCTGCTGAAGAGGGGGATTGAGTAAAAGTAATTGCTGGAGGTTTTAAAAGCGAAAAACAATTATTAAATATTATTACAAAAAATAATAAGTATATAATAGACATTTTACTTTTTATATGTTGAAAATTCATCCTGAGCTCTATTTAAAAAATTATTAATTGGCATTCTTTCTTGAGAGATTTTATTATTTTCTATTTTAGTTAATAAATTACTTAAAATCCCCTGCTTAAATAGTATATTAATATAGACTAAACCTTTAGATAGTTCTGCTTCTATTTTATCAACTGAATAACTGTTCACTATATAATCCCTAATAATATTGGGAGGACTAACTATGTTGATTGCACTATTTCCAAAATCTTTACCAATCTTATAAATACTAAAAAATATTTCAGTATTATTTACCAAATCATTCATATTTTCTCCTGAAAAATTAATATCACCTCTAATTTTTCCATCATCAATCTTTTTCCTATTTTCTAAGGGGATTAATTCTGTAAAATCTATGTCTCTAACCTGCAGATTTCCTAGGTATTGGATTTTATCTAAGTTGCCTCTATTTATATTAACCTGAATATTTTTAGAGGAGATATCTCCATTTAAAGTTTTTAAGTTAAAATTTGAGATGGAGAACATATTATTATTATAATCAATTCTTCCTGTAATACCAGGATCTTTATTATTTCCTTGAATATATGAAAAAGATTTTTCTTTTTCAATAGGATGTGTCCCTAGTATGTTATCAATTTTAAAATTGATTTCTTTATTCATTCCTATTGTTTTTATTAAATTTGATTTATCTCCTTCTAGGATAGAATAATAATTATTAAAATTCAAATTATGATTTAAAAATACATTTAAATATAAATTATTAATAATATATTTAGAGCAATTTATCCCTGGACATTCACCTTTGTTAATCTCTAAATTAACTTTATCGCTAACTATGCTTCCATTTAATATGTCATTATTTAATACAAAATCTAATTTTGTTTTTCCACTATATTTCAAAAATTTAGTAAGTTCAAATAAATTATCAGAAATTATAGTTGAACTAATGTTAAGATTGATTTCCTTTTTGATTACATTTTCTATTTTTTTATTTACTATTTTTCCATTTATGTCTAACGCTAAAATATTCTTAAATCCTTTAATATTTATTTCATTAATATCTATATTATTATTATTTTCTGAATTTAATTTTATATTAAATAAAAATTTCAAATCTGTTAAATGGATTCCAGGTAAAACAAATGTTATATTCCCATTGATTAATTTTTCATTGATGAGATTATAATTTAGATTAGAAATTAAAATAGAGGGATTACCTGAAATAGATTGAAAATTTCTTATGTTAGAGGATAAGTCAGATGGAAGTAATGGAATCAATATATCCAAAAAAATATTTATCTTGGAATCATTTATAATAATTTTTTTTAAATCATCCTTATACTCGATTAAGGTAGAAATTAACTCTACACTATTTTTAAAATTTGGATTTAAAAAATTTAAATTTGAATTTTTTAATTTCATGCTTTGAAATTTCAAATCTGAATTTAGAAATATTTCAACTGCTGTTTTTAATTTAAAGTTTGAAGGTTTAATATTAAAATTATCAGAGTAAAATTGAAAATTATTTAATTCAGAATTCAGAGAGATATTTAAATTTTTATAATCATTATTTTGTATATTAGCTTCTAATCCAAATTTTCCATTTATATTTTTTGAAAAATTACTAAGATTTAAATTTTTTATACTTATATTTCCTTGTAATATTGGATTTAAAAAATCTATAGTTGATCTGATTTCTGATTTATTATAATTTATATATAAGTTATCAAGGTGAATTTTTTTGAAGTTTGATAATTTATTTACTTTTTCATTTTCTTTTAGAAATAAATTTAAATTACATTCTAAATTAAATTTACCATTTTGAATGAAATGATTACTTTCAGTACTACTAATCCCTATATTTTCAAGATTAGGACTCCATTTTAATTCTATGTTTTGTAGATTACCTGATATTATTAATGGGGAAAGGTGAATCTTCCCTGATATATTAGGAAATTTTCCATTAAATAATTTTAAATAATCATTAATAGAGTCCAAATCAATTATAGAATTAATAAATTCTAAATTTACTATACTATCTTTATTTGAAACATCATCAATTTGTCCAAAAGCATCAATAAATTTCTTATCAAAAAAACTAAAAAATATTTTATTAATTGTCAATTTATTATTTAAAAATGATGCCTTAGTATTTAGTAATACAGTTAATGGTTTAATTTTATTTTCATTAAAAGTAGGTGAGATACCATTTAATTTAAATACAAATTCATGTTTAAAACTATCACTATTATTACCCTCTTTAGTTATAAAGAAATAAAATTCAATTAATTCTTTTAACTCAAAGACTTTGTCTTTGTAGTAAATATCTAAAATTTTATTTGGCTGAATTATTAAACTTAGATATTCAATATTATCAAAAATTGAAGAATCTAAATATAATTTATTGAATCTTTTCGAGTCTAATTCTAAAGAAGTGCTGAAATTATTTATTTTAAATGATTTATCGGTATCTATAAATTGAATATTTAGATTTGAGATATTAACTTTTAAATAAATACTAATATATAAATATAGATTAATTAAATCTTGAGCTTCATTATTTTCCTCTTTTTTAATTTCTTCTTCTTTACTAATAAATATTTTTTCATAATTATACTTATTATCTAATTTATTAATAATAACTTCAGAATCCATCAAAAGAATTTCTGATATTTTCAATCTTCCAATTAGTAAAAGGGGAAGATTATAATTTAGTGAAACATTTTTTGCCTTTAGAAGGGGAGGGTTTTGTGTATCTTTTTCTTGAATTAATAAATCACTAGCTGCTATTCCAAAAAATAGTGAAAATTTAGTGATATTTGCTTTTATTATTCCGCTTGATAGATTTGGTGAAAAGTGGTCAAATATGATTTGCCCTATTAATTGATTGAATATGGAATGATAAATAAAAACACATCCCAGAATAAGTAATACAAATTTATTTTTTAAGATTTCCCGGGGGGATTTCAATTTATCTATTAAAAGTCAAAAGAGTCCATTGCTTCTTCAGTATTTTTGAATATTTCAAAAATACTGGCTAGCTTAGTTATCTCCATTAAATTTTCAATATCAGAATTCAAATTAGCAAAAACCATTCTTCCTTTAAGTCCATCTACATGCTTAAAAATATTTAAAAATATTCCCAAACCAGCGGAGTTGATAAAAGGTACTTTTTTTAAATCTATTATAAATTTAGGAGCTACACCTTTTTTTATAAATTCTTCTATTTTTTCTCCTAATTCAAACTCATTACCAGCTTTTATAGGACCTTCGATTTTAAAAATATTAACATCATTTTTTGTAGTTACTTTTATTTTCATAATATTCTTTTCTTATTTTTTGAGGAAAAATACCTATTTTTGATATTTTTTTATAATTCTCTCATAGATTGAATCTAAAATTTAATACGTTGTTTTTGAATGTAAAGTCATTTTTAAAATTATTTTTTTAAATCTAGATAAATTTTATCTTTCTCGCTGAAAAAATAAGCATAGCAAGTAAAATAACACCATGTTTCCAACGGGATATATTAGTTTCACCATATGTTCTCTCTCTGTAAATAATGGGAACCTCAACTATTTTAAGTCCCATCCTAGCGGCCCCAAAGATTAAATCAAAGTCTCCAAATGGATCGAATTCTCCAAAGTAATTTCGATTCTTTTCTAGTTTTTGATAATTTTTTAATGTGATTACTTTTGTTCCACAGAGTGTATCCTTAAATCTCTGCCCTAAAACATAGGAGAATGCCATTGCAAAAAATTTATTTCCTAGTAGATTAAAAAATCTCATGGCTTCTTTTTCCATTGGATAAACCAATCTACTACCATTGATAAACTCACCTTTCCCACTGACTATGGCATTGTAAAATCTTGGAAGATCTTCTGGTGGAACAGTTAAATCGGCATCTAAAATCATTAATATCTCTTTGGAAGCGAGAGAAAAACCTTTTCTAACGGCATCACCTTTTCCCTTTCCCGATTGTTGAGCTGTGATGATATTCAATTTACTCGAATATTCCTTGCTCAAGTCCTGAATTTTCTGCCAGGTATTATCCGTTGAGTTTCCCTCAACAAAGATGAGCTCGTCATTCGGACCCATTTTTGGAATACGATCTAAAATATTTTTAATATTTCCTTCTTCATTACGGGCGGCAACTACTATCGATACACTCATTTTTGAATTATCAATCTTTAAAATTGGTCTGGCTATTAATATATTCACCATGTTAAAGTTTCTAAAAAATGGAAGAGGTGAGATATATCTATTTAATAGATGACTAAGGATGGGAAGATAAAAGGGAATTAATATTTTATTTTCAATTCTCACTACCTCATAATCAGTTAGTAAAAGTAAATTTGATATATCTTCGTGGGCTATCCAATTTGTTTCAATATTTTTTCTTCTAAAACCCATCCAAGTTGCAAAAACTATTAAAGGCTTCCATAAAGTTGAAAAATAGGTTATCATTATTCTTGTATTTGTATTACATAAATTTTTTAGATTAAAAAGGAAGTCTTGAATATCCCTTTCATAATGAATATTACCATTTAATAAAATATAATCAAAATTTTTAGATCTTAATTCATCATAATTTATATTTTTATTTTTAGTAAGTAATACATCTTTGTTTGTATAATTTTCATTTATATAATTTTCAACAGGATCAATTTCTAAAAGAGAGTCTTCAGGTCTAATATAAATTGAAATGTACTTATAGATTAATTTATAGAAATATTTTATCATTTAAAATTCCTGAATTATTTGTATTACTAAGCTAATTATTCCTGAAAATACATAGAAAAAAATAAATCCATATGCAAGATAGGGAAAGATAAAAGGAGCGATAAAAAAAGCGGTGACCATCATAACAAAAAATAAAAAACCAGCCACCATCAATTTTTCCTTGGAAAATCTACCCCGAATTGCTACTTGAGGTTTGGAATATTTGATTGTTGAAACCATAAGTAGGGCAACTAAAACAAAACCTGAAATGGTTAATATATCGGTAATTGTATTCTGTTGAAATACCATAGGGAATAGAGCCACAATTACACCAGCAATAGGAGAGGGAAGACCCGTAAAAGAAGAGGGATCATGTAATACAGTAAATCTCGCTAAGCGGTAAGCCGCACAAATTGGAAAGATAGCAGAAATTAGCATGCCTATCGGTATCTCGCTATTTGTTCCGATTAGATAAACATGAAAATTTTCTAATATCATTTTATACATTAAAAAACCCGGGGCAATTCCAAATGTAGTTAAATCTGCTAAGGTATCTAATTCTGCCCCTAGCTCACTTGTGGCATTCAATGCACGGGCAACCATTCCATCAAACCCATCAAAGACTGCGGCAAGTAATATAAAAATTCCCGATAAGACAAATAATTTTGAGTTATCTTTTCCTATTTGATTTGCATTCGAAGAAATTAATATGGCAATAAATCCAAATGTCAAATTACCCAAAGAAAGGGCGTTAGGAATCCAGTTAAGCTTTAGTTTCATAGTTATAATTCTCTCTACTCGGACTTATTGAAAAATCAGTGCTATTTGTTTTGTACTTTTGTAATAATAAGAAACCCTGACAGGCAACCATCGCACCATTGTCTGTGCAGTAAATCTTTTTCTCTGGGTAAATAAATTGAAAATTATGTTTTGTTGCTAATTTATTCATTCTATCCCTTAAAGTGGTATTAGCCAAAACTCCTCCACCCGCTACCACAGTTTTTATTCCGATCGACTCAATAGCTTTTAAAAGATTTCTCTCAACTAAATCAAAAACAGAATTTTGAAAATCATAACATAGTTTTGGTAATTTATTTTTGAACTCAGGATTTTTTTTAATGTGTTGTATTACGGAAGTTTTAATTCCACTATATGAAAACTGAACTTTATCAGATTTTTCTTTTAAAATTTTAGGAAATATAGAAACATCACCTTTTTGTTTGGAGTGCATGTTTGCCGTTCTTTCTATTTCGGCACCCGCAGGATAACCCATTCCGAGTAAGATTCCTACTTTATCAAAAGCCTCCCCCAAAGCATCATCAAGCGTATCACCAATTGTTTTCATGTTATCGGGGGATTCAACTTTAAATATGGCAGAATTTCCTCCGGACAACAGGAGGCCAAGAAAAGGGTACTCCGGAAATTTATTTTCGAGCATTACAATTGAAAGGTGCGCTTCTAAATGATCTATAGGTATTAATGGTTTATTTAAGGATAACGCCAATGCTTTTGCAGTTTGAACACCTACCAAAAGTGATCCCAAAAGACCCGGGCGATTAGTTACTGAAATATAATCCAGATCTTTTAATTTAATATTACTTTCTAAGATAGCTAAATCTATGAGTGTATTTATTTTTTCCAAATGGGAACGGGAAGCGATTTCAGGAACTATTCCATTATGCTTATTATGGAGTTCGATTTGAGAATAAGTTTGTAAACTCAGTAGATGGCTTCCATCTTTGACTATTCCGATGGAAGTTTCATCACAACTTGTTTCTATGCCCATCCCAATCAATTATTCTACCGTTTTTGAGTTAGGATTATTAAGAATATCGATGGCTTTATTCAATTGAAGATCAAATTCTCTATCAAAAATGGGAGCTGATTGCCCTAGATTGTACTCCCTTTTTAAAACATATCTTGCTACCTGTGGTCTTAATTTTAAACCCTTTTTAGTGAGTAAATCATTGAACAAATTTACATTTTTTTCTGTATAACCCGGGTTCTCGGTAACAAATGTATTTACCATATTCCCTTTGATTATTTTATCTAAATTATTTCTTTCATCTTCATCGGGAACTATTTGATTGATTACAATATCTGGTGTAATCCCCTTTTTATGAATGGATACTCCACTGGGAGTATAGTATTTTTGTATAGTTAAGGCAACCCCTGTTTTATGACTCAAGGGATATATATTTTGAACGCTACCTTTTCCAAAGGATTGATTTCCCAAAATTGTAGCTCTTTTATTGTCCTGCATAGCCCCCGCAAAGATTTCAGAAGCACTTGCCGATCCATTATTGAGGAGTACTACCATTGGAATCTCCAAAATCTTGTCCTGGGATGTTGTGGACTTATAAACACGAATGAGTTTTTCCCCCCGACCTTTTACAGAGACAATATCTTTTCCTTCCGGCAAAAATAAATCAGATAGATCAATGGATAAATCTAATAATCCTCCGGGATTGGAGCGTAAATCTACTATGATTCCCGTTGCTTTTTTGTCCTGAAATTCGCGAATTATTCTTTTGAAATCAGAGGAAGTTGACTCTCTTCCCATAAATTGGGAGAGTCGGATATACCCCAATTTTTCTTTTTCTAAAAATGAAGACTTTAAAAATTGAATTTTAATTAATTCTCTGATCAATGTAACATTAAAAGGCTCTTTTAAGGTTTTTCTTTTTATTTTTAAAGTCACAGGAGAGCCCGCTACACCTCTCATTATTTTTATGGCATCGGCAATGTTCATTTTTTCAGTGGATTGCCCATTGATTTCAATGATCTTATCCTGGGGTAGTATTCCTGCTTTTTGGGCCGGGGTATCATCTATGGGAGTGATTACTAATAAGGCTCCCTCCTGCTGGGTGACTTCAATCCCTACGCCACCAAAACTTCCCCTTGTTTCTTCTTGTAATTGCTTAAAGTCCTCTTCTTCCATAAAACGGGTATGCGGATCGCCGAGGGCACCGATCATGCCTTTAATTGCACCCAGATATACGTTTTTATCCTCCACCTGTTCCACATAATCAGATTCAATCAGGGTGGAGATTTCATGAAAGATTTGAAGATATTTTTCCGCTTCCCTAGAGATGGCAAAAGCTTTTTCCAGGGGAAAGAAAAGCTGAGAGGCGAGAATAATAGTCAGAGATATCCAAAAAAAACGTTCTTTATTTTTCATTTTCATCCTTAAATCGCTGATAGAGTGAGGAATTTGAGTCTTTTAATTTATCGAGAATTACCTTCGGATTGATTCTATATATTTCACATGCATCTAAAAAAAGCTCTCTATCAGATTTAATTTTTGTAGAATCTTCTAGATCTAATCTTTCTGTAAAACGAGAATAAGAAACCCGCTCAATAATTTTATGTACATCCAGGTCTGTAATTTCCTGTTTCTCCGGAGCACAATTGGAAAATATGATTAAAAATATTATAAAGAAAGGAAAAGTTTTAAAGTATTTAGATTGGAGAAAATCTTTAATTTGTGCATATATGTGAGATTGGTTTACTGTTTTAATTGCAAACCCTGGAAGGCTATTCATTACCTTCAGGGTTTTCTATCACAATGGTCTGTCAATCAGTAAATTCTGTATAATCCCACTAACTTTCCGAGAACATTTGCTTTTTTAGTTTTTATTGGCTTGAATGTTTTGTTGCGAGCTTCCAATCGAATATGATCATTCTCTTTGTAGTATGCTTTGAGAGTCGCTTCCTCTTCTACTAGAGCTACCACTATTTCCCCATTTTTAGCAGTGTCTTTTTTTTGGATAATAGCTATATCTCCAGAATTGATTCCCACATCTTTCATGGATTCACCCACCACACGAAGGGCAAAGAGATTGCCTTTTTTAGCCATTTCATCAGGAACGGGAATGTAACTCTCAATATTCTCTTCCGCAAAAATTGGCAAACCTGCCGCTACTCTTCCTATGACGGGAATACTCATAGCCCTGACTGGAATTTCATCATCTGCACTGTGACGGAGTAACTCAATAGCCCTAGATTGATTCTTATTGGTTTTGAGATAGCCCTTCTTTTCAATAGCTTTTAAATGATCATAGGCACCTTTAGCAGTTATTTCAAACTCATCAGCTATTTCTCGAATAGTGGGCGAAAATCCGTTTTCTTTGATAATCTTTGTTATATACTTTAAAACATTTACTTGTTTATCTGTTAGTGTCTTCATGCTATACAAAATAAAAGGTAATATTTGTTTGTGTCAATTATTTTTTCTTAAAAAATTACTAATTTTATAATTTTTTATATAATTATTGTATTGGAAGAAAATTAAAACCAAAATAAGGTCTTTATAATCTAGATAATTATACATATTCTTAAATATAGTTATTCTGTATTTGCTAACTTTTTGATACCTTAATAGATTCTGTTATTCATTTATAATAATATTATGTAGTATAATAAAAATCGAACTAATAAAAATTACTTGCTATTTTTCCTTTTTCAATAATTTTTTAACTATAAATTTTAAATTTTGATAAAACACTCTTTGTTTTTGTTGATTTTTGGATTAATTGTAAATTATCAAAGTATAAATCCTCAGGAAATATCCCTAAGAGAGATAAAAAATCAATTAAATAGTTTGGCTGAATTAAAATGGAACGAATGGATCATACTCCAAAAATCCGAGGGAGACTTAAATAAAGACAGAAAAGATGATCTAGTTTTTATTCTAAAGCACAGACCGGAAGATGATAATTATTCATCCACTCCCCGCGTATTTGTTATTTATTTTTAAGAAATAATATTTTTTATTTAATTGGTAGCACCGAAGGATAGTTAAGTATTCCAATTATAATAAGTATATTTATTTTATTGGAATATTGCTTTATTTAAAATTGATTCATTGCCAATAATCAGCACATTTTTTTTTGCTCGACTTACTGCAGTGTACAACATTGCCTTTGTATTGAGTTCATTTTCTATTTCTTTGGGCAGTACGATTATTGTATTTTCATATTGAGATCCCTGTGCTTTGTGTACTGTTATAGCAAAAGCACTTTCTAACCCACTTATATTTTTAGGGAAAGATTTATTTTCGGATTCAATAACAAATAAACATTCACCATTAATTTCTGCTCCTACGTCTCCATTAAAAATATTTAAATTATAATCGTTGTAGTTCATAATTCTTGGGTAAATCCACTTATCTTTTTTTAAATATGACTCAATTACAGTATTTATATATGATGAACTTTCCCTTCCGGTTCTTTTTAAGGATGTTAAAATTTGATATTTAGAAATATCTTCCCAAAGATTTTTATATGGATCTTTTTTGTTTTTTAAATAAAGAGTATCAATCAATATATTTTTAGTATACTCTTCCCAAAATTTATCATATTCTTTTTTATTATTTATAAAATTGTTATTTAAATAGGTAACAGATGGTGTAGATCTTGTAAGACATTTAAAAAAGTCATTTGAACTTTCCGAATTATATTCTAACCAGTTAATTTTTTCAAAAAAGTAAGGATTTTCCTTTTTAATATTAATTAATAGACTCGACAATTCCTTAGACTCATTCGAGCGAAAATTATATGTAATCTCGAAATTTATTGGTTTCTCAGTAGTTAATTCTCCTTCTATGAGAGGAGAGAAGAATTTTTCAGAATCTACAGGAGGCAATTGAAAAGAATCTCCTAAGATGACCAATTTTGCCGACTCGGGTAGGGCTTCCATTATAGAATAAAAAAGTTCTGGTGAAAGCATACTTCCTTCATCAATAACCAAAAGATCCACGAGAAGTGGATTATCTTTATTTTTATAGAATTTATTTTTAGAATACGAATAGGACAATAATCTATGAATTGTGCTTGCCTTTAAATTTTGTAATTTATCTTTAATTAAATCTTCAGTCTGAAATTTATTAAAATAATTTTTAAAAGACAATTGTAATGATTCTGTAATACGTCCGGCCGCTCTACCTGTGGGCGCACAGACTGAGATATTTGAAAATTTGTCTTTTTGAATAATATGAGAATAGATAATTGCTGCGGCGGTGGTTGTTTTTCCTGTTCCGGGACCTCCCGTGAGAATAAAAAACCTATTTTCTAAACTTAAAAGTAATGCTTCCAATTGTTCTTCAGTAAGTATAAAATTTTTTCCAATTTCTTTGAATAAATTTTTATCTTTTTCGTTTATACCAATATTAAAGTTTTGAAAATTATTGTTAATTGAATCCTTAATAAAAAATTCTTTCTGAGTTCTTACAGAATTCTTATATTCTTTTAAAATTTTTTTATTTTTTTCATTTAAATTGAAGTGGGGAATGGGAGAGTATTTTTCTGGTTCCAAAATATTGGATATAATATTTTGAGCTATGGTTTCATCAAAAATTTCAAATTCTTTTAAGTCATTCAAGAGATTTTTGGTTAAATTAGGGAATACATTTTTTATATTCTCAGACATTGGCTACTCCTAAATCTAGTAACTTTTCATTTATATTTTTAGAAAGATTCAGTAGTTCTTCTTCAGTGGGAGGATTTATAAAGAATACTTCTCTATGTCTTACAAAAAGAAAAAAAGCACCTCCCATTTTCTCTATTGGATTTTCAATTCCCCTGGATTTTAACATATTATATAAGGCAAGCATATATATATATCCTTGAAAAGTATATGTATGACTATCATTTTTAGTACCCATTTTTTCCTTGAGTGTTTCTTTAATAGTACTTTCCGTATTACCGAGATAATTTGTTTTCCAGTCTAAAATATAATATTTTTTTTCATATTCAAAAAGTAAATCTATAGAGCCATTCAAAAAACCTTTCTGAAGGATCTCCGATTTTTCTTGGTTTTCAGCCATACCTAAAAAAAAGTTTTCTTCATGAAGTCTTTGTTCTTTGGATATGTTTCCCAATTTAATATTTGTGGAATCTAAGGGTTGTTCTAGATTTATTTTTAACAATAGAAATATATCACTTTCAATACCTTCAGGGTTTTCTGAATTTCTATAATCTGAGAGTTTTTTTAATTGAAAGATAAAATTTGAATATTCATTGGATTTATCCTTAAAATCATCAATGGTATCATATCTTGTTATTTCTGAAAAATCTAGCTCCTCAAATAATGAGTGTACTACTGTTCCAAATTTTTTACCCCGTATGGAATCTAAATTGGGAAATAAAATCAATTTCTCTTCTTCTATTTTAACTTGAATTTCTTCTTCTATCAACTTGTTTATTTCAATAGAATTACCGATTTTTAAATCTATCTCTTCATCAAAGCTATCTATTTCCACACCAATTTTGGATAAACTGGTAAAACTTTTTTTTACAAAACCCCTATTTTTAAAGGATTGAATTTCGGGCGTTTTAAAATCCAATCCAATGCTTTCTTTATCAATATTTTTATACTTATATTTATCTTTATTAAACTTAATTTTATCATCATAATATTCATAATTATCTCCAATTTCAGATTTGAACTTATTTTCATTATTATCCAATTGAAAATTTAGGTTTCGTTTATATTCTTCATAAAAGTTATTAGGAAAAGTATAAGATCTCCCATTTTTATTATCTGAATATGTAATACCTATATATAAATTATTTATAGCTCTAGTTAAAGCAACATAGTTTAAACGTCTAAATTCTAAATTTTCTTCATAGAGAGTTTGTTGTTTTACATCTATATCATCTAAATTACAGAGAGTCAGAGGAGGGGATATTTCATTTTTATATGAGAAATGGGTTAATGCCCAATTTTCATCTATTTTAGTTTTTTCTTTACTTGGGGGAATAAACACACTGTCAAATTCTAAGCCCTTACTGCTATGAATTGTGATAAGTTCAACACTTTTTCCCTCTCTTTTATTTACTATTTCAATAGAATTTTCTTCATCAGATGAATATGAAGATAATTCTAAATTATATTGTTCTTCTTCTATCCAGTTTCTAAGTTCTACCAAAGAAAAATTTCTTTCAATTGCTATGGATTCCATAATTTCCCAAATTTCTAGAAAATCATATAAAACTCTTTCTGAGTCTGATTCATTTTTTAATCTCTCTAATAAATAGGATTCATTGCAAAGTTTAAAAAAGAAATCAGACCAATCCTTATTTAAGGATTTATATTTTAAATTATTAAACCAATTTTCTTCCCTTATTTTTTCTTTTTCATTGACTAAGAGGTTAGTTTGTTCGGGCTCTGTCTTCCAAAATCTTGTAAGACAAATCTTATGACTCTTATCAATATCAATCAATCCATCAATTAAATAGATGGTTTCCAATACTTCTCTTGATTCACTCCAATTGATTGCTTTAAATCTCCAGGGGATTCCAAATCCTGTTAAGGTTTCTCCAGCCTTTTTCAATTCAGAATTACTTCTACTTAGGATTGCAACTGTTCCATTTTTTAATAAATTCTTTTCTATGATTATCTTAGCTGTGAACTCATAAAATTTTTTACTATCTTCAAATTCTAAAAATCCTAATGTACCTTGTGTTTTTTTATCAAATTTAATATCATTATATTCAATATTAGTAAGTGGAAAATTTACAGATGTTTCTAAATTAAACCAATTTTTATTAAAAACATAATTATAAAAGTCACCAAGTATTTTGGTAGATCTAAAATTGGTTTCTAATGTATGAATAATCCATTTTCTTTCTTTTGATTCTCTAGCTTTTGAATAATTTTCAATGTCTGCCCCCCGAAATTTATAAATAGATTGTTTGGGATCTCCAACTACTATTAATCTTACAGTATCACGGGCTAGAGATGAAAATATTTCCCATTGCTTATGGTCTGTATCCTGAAATTCATCGACAATTAGGTATTTGTACTCCATTTTAAATTTAATGTGAAATTCATTTCTAAAATCATGGACTAAGGTTATTAAATGATCTAATTGGAGGTTACCCGATTCAATCATAGAATGGTTTATAGATTTAGAAATTACTATGAAAGGATTAATTTTTATTAAGTTAATTTTAATATAATGTTTTTTTAATGTTTTAATATCTTTAAATATATTAATTATAATTTCTTTTAACTCATAAGCGATAGGTGGTACTTTTTCAATTATTTTATTCTTTTCTCTTAAATCTTTTAAATCTTTAGGATATTCACTCTGATAGATTTTATCAATGACATCATTTAATTTTGATAATATTTTAAGATTATTATAAAAAATATCAAAATCAAAGTTATCGAATTGAAATAATTCTTTAATATTTAATATTAATTTTTTAATTGGATCTTTAGATCGACCATCAATAAAATTATAAAAATCCATATCAGTAAATTTAAATTCATTAATTTTAATTATATTAATATTTTTTAAATAAATACTCTTTGCTTCCTCTTCATAATTAATACTTAAGTCAGGCATAGCAGTGTCATAGATATACAACATATTATTTTTAAATACTTTATCTAAAAAAGGAATAATATCTTCTGATTTATACTTATTTAAAACTGAATATTTTAATACTAGAGACTCATACTTTCTAGCAAACTCTGTTTTCGATTGAAAATTAAACTTTGTTCCTGTTTTACTCACATCCGGATATTTCAAAATGAGCTTTTGACAAAATGAATGAATCGTACCGATCATGGATTCATCTTGTTTTAAGATTTGTTCTTTTAAAAACTCTACCTTATCTTTTGACAATGTGGTTATATTACAAAAAAAATCTTTTTTAAAATCTATTTTTTCTTTGGACTCATAACGCTCTATAAGATTTGAAATCTTTCCTATGATCCTAGCCCTGAGGTCATTTGCTGCCTTTTTTGTAAAGGTAAGTAATACAATCTCTTTTAATTTAATATTTTTTTCCAAAAGAATTCGTAGTACAATATGTTCAATAGAAAAAGTTTTACCCGTACCGGCACTTGCTTCTATAAAAATATCTTTATCTAAATTATAGTTTAATATACTCATATTTATACCTTTTTTGATTCTTTAGTTTCCAAAGTAATACCTGTAATCTCTAATATATTTTTTTGTAAATTCAGGAGTCTAATTAGCCTATCCTTGTCTTTTTTAGGTATACCTATGGTTGGTGTTCGATTTCCAAGAATGGATCTTTGCCTATCTCTTTGCCTTTTCTCATAGTCGTCATTTGATTTGAATTCAGAGGACGGCTTAAGGTAATACTCCAAATTATTAATATCTCCATCATATTTTTTAAAATCTATACTTTCAAAGTTATACGGGAATGCTTCATTTAAATATTCAAGATATACTTCATGAAAAATTTCTAAAAATTCTACTTTTTTCATATCATTTATAATTAATATATTTTCCCAATTTTTTAGTTTTAAAGTATCACTATCTAAGTAGGTTATATAATAACTATAATTAATATCAGTATTTTTTGAAAAAAACATTGCCATTGCATTTGCCAATAACTCAGGTTTTGAATACTTTTTTGAACTGTTTTCAGAATATGTTTTAAAGATTATAATTTTCTCTCCATAAACTTCCCATTGATGCGAAAGTAGGGGATAATTATCAAGTTCTGTAGTTTTCAAATTTTCTATATTATTAATATATAGTTTAGAATCATTAATTCTATAAATTATTCTATCTTCTTTAATATTTTCCATTAGGTCACTAAAAGTCTCTTCTATTAAATTTAAAATTTCTGAATTTCCAATTTCCCAATTTCCTAGGGGTAATTCACCATTTGCTTTCCATTTTGGTATTACTTCCTTTATTTTGTCCAAAAAATTACTTCCAAATTCTTTAAAATAGGGAATACATTTCTTAGTTAGGGATTTTTTATCAAGTTCAATGGGATCATTTTCTTTTCTGGGATCCACCAATAGATCAAATTCTATCCCTCTCATACGATCTAAAAAATCCTCATATGGGTTGATTATAAAATTAGCCAGTTTTTTTAGATCAACTTTTTTTAAATCTTGTAATACATCAATATTTTTAATATTAGACTTTTTTATATTTTTATTTGTATATAAAAGCGTAAAAATATCTTTTTCATTATATTTAGAATTTTTATCTTTACTACTCTGTAAATATGCTACAGCCAAATTACCTTTTATGGAATTCATTTGAATAAAATCACCATTAGAAACGATCTCTTTGTTTGTATAAAATTTAGAGTATTTACTTAAAGGAATAGGTGTGATTGGTACACTAATCTTAGAATCTTTAATAGTTTCAAGCAAAGAACCCAATACATTTCCTGTTTTTGAAAATAATTTATTGAAAATCTTTTTTATTTCCGGTTCTTTAATATTACTTATGTTTTTCAAATTAAAATAATTTATATTATCTGAATCAATTCTAAAGTTTAATAATTCTTTTATATCATCGGATGAATCTTGTACTACGTAAGACATCACTAAATTATCCCTTGCAGAAAGTATAGCTTCTAGTAACATTAGTTTGGCATTTTCATCTGATTTTAAAATTTGAAAACCCTCATTGTGTTCAGACTCCAAGTATAGATCATAGGGCGATTTCTCAGGATTAACTCCAAAATTTCCCTGATTTAAACCCAAAATATATATATTTTTAAACGGGATTGGTCTTACGGGCTGAATTCCTGAAATTGTAATACCATTTTCTAAAACTGCACTTTTTGTTTCCTTATCATCACCTATTATATCTTCAATAATTTTTAAAATTTCTATTCCATTTAAGTTTTCATTATAAATTGAATTAATTTGTAATAATTTATTTTTTAATTTAAGAAAAGATCTATTTTCACTAAAATCACTAAAATTAGGTTTTAAGTTTAATTCAATATGATCGAGAATTTCTTCTAGTTTTATAGATGGTGACTTCAAAAAATTCATCCAGTTTTCCCATTTTTCATGAGCTCCAAGGAGTTTATCTAAAATTGACAAATGCTCTCTATTTATATTGGAAATTGGAAGATAATTGATTCCTTCTTTTGTTTCAAATATTTCCTGATTGTTTACTGGCAAAAAAAGTCCCATTCTAATTCTTTTCAATAAAACTGAAAAAGAAAATATCATTCTATTAATCTCAGGGTTTTTTCCATTTTCATATATATTTTTTTCGTCAAGAGATAATTCCGAATAAAAATTATAAGTATCAAACCAAGCACTAATTACAACTATATCCTCTTGATTAAAACCCAATGCAATTTGAATTGATGTATGACGAAGTAGAGATAATATATTTCTTCGATTTAAAAATTCAGATAAACCAACAGTAAAAAAATCTTTAATTGCTAACATATAAGTGGATTCTTTTCCTGCTACTTCATCTGTGATAATAAAAGGTAAATATTTATCTATATACCCTCCATTATCGAGATTAATTCTATTTAATTTTGAAAACACAGAGTATATTTCATTGGAGTACAAAGCTAAATTAGGTACTAATATTAAAAAATCATTTGGAGATACGTTTTTATCTATCTCTAATTTAGAAAGTATATGAGCATGCACAGATTCTAGTTCTCTTTTAATTGAAGGAGCAATTATTAACTGTAAGCTATTGTCTTCAAAGGTAGGTAAATTTTTATTTTTACTGATTAAATCCGATTGAAATACTTCTAGATTTTTTGTGATTTCCAGTTTATCTTTTTTTATTTTGGTATTTTGAGTGAGATCAAAAAAATTATTAATAAAATTTAAACGCTGATTCAATATTGAAATTATTGGTTTACTCCAACTATTTTCGATAGAACCATAGGGGAAAAGTTGATAAAAATGAATATTTGATTCAAGGTATTTCAAAGATTCCAAATGGATATAAATTGGATTGATAGCTCCAATGATATGAATGGGTTGTGAAATTTTTTTCAGATTAGATTTTACAAGATTAGGAAAATCTTCATAAAAAATAAACTCATCAATTATTTCATTTTCTTTTTTTTCAAGAATATTAGAGTAATTTATTTTTTTAGTTTTAAGTAACTTTTTTATTTTTTCGTATAACAGGATTTCTTCATCTTTATACTCATTGTCATTTTTTTGTATTACATTTTGCCAATCAGCCCCCAATTCTTTTTGGTATCTTACAATTAGACTACCCAAGGCCATTGCCAGGTCCATTCTCTTATGTATAGATATTTCGTTTTGAAAATTCTGAAAGATACTAAATATTTTTTCAAATTTCTCAGGTTGTGATTTTAAAACTAATAATGAATAGAGTCCAAAGATAGTCTCATCTACTAATTTTTGACCCGGCTTTAATAGTTTCTTTAAAATGGTTTCGATAGAGGTAAATTCTATACCTGTGGCAATTTTATAACTTTGGTTACCGGCAATTCTTAAAATAATATAATTTCTAACATTTCCATTGGGGCAAACAACTATTGGTTTATAAAGCAGGTTTTCGGAGGATGATATTTCTTGATAAATATTTTTTATCAATGAATCTATCATATTTTCACTGGATAGGGATAAAAGTAATGAATTCAAGATTGATTGCTCCTATATATTAAATATTCCAATCTGAATTGGAATTATTGCAAAAAAAGCCAAAATTTTTATTTTTTAACAAAAGCACATTTTTTCTTCAATTCTTTCGTAGTACTTAATCTTAGTATTGATTAACCTTTGAATATCGAGAATAAAGGGTTTGCCTTGTGGCCCCTTTAAAAAAATGCTGTAAATATAAAGATTTTAGCCCTAACTCGATACACCTCTTACCGAAAACGGGTCAAGTCAACCCGGAGCATTAAATTTTGAAAACAAATTCAAGTACAGCAGTAGCAGTCAAAGCGAATCCATCACTATTTTCTGATTTTTCAATTAGTCCAGAAATCCTCAAATCCATTGAAGAAATGGGTTTTAAAGAAGCCACACCCATACAAAAGCTTTCCATTCCTTCCCTTTTAAAGGGAGAAGATCTAGTCGGCCAGGCTCAAACAGGTACCGGTAAAACAGCGGCTTTTGGAATTCCCATGATAGAATCCATCACTCCTAAAGACAAAGCCATTTCAGGAATTATCCTATGCCCAACCAGAGAATTGGCATTACAGGTGGCAGTAGAAATGGGAAAACTTTCCCGTCACAAAAAACACATTCATATTCTTCCCGTTTTTGGAGGAGATCCCATTCAAAAACAAATATTAGCTCTTCGTAAAGGGTCTATCAACATCGTGGTGGGAACTCCCGGTAGAGTGATGGATCTATTTGATAGAAAGATATTAAAACTCGACTCCATAAAAATAGCTGTTTTAGATGAGGCAGATGAAATGCTAAATATGGGTTTTAGGGATGAAATTGAAGATTTACTCAGTTGGATGCCTGAAAACCGTCAGACGGTATTATTTTCAGCAACCATGCCAAAACCAATATTAGATATCGCCCATAGATTTTTAAGAAATCCTACAATGGCAAAGATCACCCGTTCAGAGTTGACTGCCGCAAACATTCAACAGTTTTATTATGAAGTGCGGGAGAGCGAAAAATCAGGGCTCATTCAATTGATAAAAATGTTTTACGATTTAAAATCAATATTAATTTTTTGCAATACAAAAAGAAAAGTCGATGATGTTGTAAAATCTCTATCTTATTTAGGAATACCCTCAAGTGCAATACATGGTGATCTCAATCAAAATCAAAGAAATCAGGTTTTAGATGCATTTAGAAAAGGTACTATTAATGTTTTGGTAGCCACAGACGTTGCAGCACGTGGAATTAATGTCAATGAAATAGATGGCGTATTTAATTACGATCTTCCTCTAGACTTTGAAAGTTATGTGCATAGAATAGGAAGAACGGGAAGGGCAGGAGCATCCGGTATTGCATTTAGTTTTGTTTCTAGTAATGGAGAAGTTAAAAAATTACAAAGAATAGAAAATCATATCAATGCAAAAATCGAACGTAAAAAAGCCCCCGGGGCAAAAGATATGAAAGAAGCCTATATCCGTCAAATTCAAAATATGTTCGAAAAGCATTCTAAGGGCAAAGAAATGAATTTATATAGATCGGTAGTTGAAAAAATTTCAGAAGGGGGAATTGCACCTGATGAGTTAGCTGCATCACTATTAAGTGTATCACTCCCATATAATTTCAAAGAAATTAAAGAAAAAAACTAACACTAAAAAAGTATAAAAATTAGAGAATAGAAAGTATTTTCTAATTTTTATATTTCAGCAATTTTTTATATTACTTTTTCTTATTAAAAATTCCCATTTGTAATACACCACCCCTGAAGAAATTGGATAAATTTTGGGCTGTTTCGGTTATATTAAATGTATAAGGATTTCTTACCATCTCTCCCAAAATTTCGAACACCGTTCCAAAAAGAGTCAGTGTAATTAATTTTACAGGAAACGGCGGAAATCTTCCATTTTTAATGGCTTCATTAAAATCATTTTCTAGATCCAAAAGAATACCATCCAATTTTCCATTGTATCTCAGTTCTCTAACATGATGCTGATTTCTTTCAAAAAATTTTAAAAGTTCGGGGTGAGTTACAAATATATTTAGAAAGCTCTCAAAAGATTGTGCTATAGAATCCATTCCCCCTTCTTCGGAGGATTTTTTCCAACTATTTCTAGCTTCAGTTCTGATAGTTAAAATTATATCATCCAACAAGGAATAATAAACTTCTTCTTTGCTCTCAAAGTAATTATAAAATGTACCGGGTGAAAGCTCAGATTCCCGAATGATATCTCTGATATTTGCCCCATCCAGCCCCTTTTCACTGAATACACTCAGGGCAGAGCTCATAATTTTAGCTCTATTTTCCTTTTTTGTTTCCTCTCGTTTACTCATTTTTTCTTAACTTTCTAATCCCTTCCACAGATTTAAATTTATTTTTATTCCTGAAAACAAAAAAAATGACGAGTCGTTCATTTTTTAGTTGACGCATTGTTCAAGTTCTACGATAATAAATACGGAGGCGACTATGAAAAAAGTGGCATTAATAGGAGCGGGGATCTCGGGCTTGGGTATGGCCAGGGCTCTAAGGGAAAGAAACATAGCATACGATCATTTTGAAAAAATGCCAGAGCTGGGTGGGAACTGGAAGTATGGTGTTTATGAAAATGTTCATATTATTTCCTCTAAAAAAACAACCCAGTATCTGGAATATCCCATGCCGGATTCTTATCCTGATTTCCCTAAAGCAAATCAAATGTTTACTTATTTAAAATCCTATGCTAAAAAATTTAACCTGGAATCAGAGATTCAATTTAATTCCAATATTTTAAATGTAGTACAAAATCGAGATAATTGGCAATTAGAAATTGAAGGGAAGGGTGTATTGGATTATCATTCAGTAATTATAGCAAATGGTCACCACTGGCATACAAGATATCCCCAATTAAAAGGAAATTTTTCAGGGGAAATCTTACACTCCAAAGATTACAAAACACCCGAAAGTATTAGGGGAAAACGAATTTTAGTTGTGGGAGGGGGAAATTCGGCATTTGATATTGCCGTAGATGCGGGAGAAATTTCGGAAGAAAGTCATATATCAATGCGGTCAGGAAGATGGATAATACCAAAAACTTTTTTTGGCGTACCTTCAGCTGATGTAATGCAACCCTGGTTACCAAAATGGTTTACCAAGAATTTTGT
>CANGZW010000019.1 GCA_947458405.1 Leptospiraceae bacterium | reverse complement strand
ATTCTATGTTCTCTCAGCTGATCTTCTGAAAGCCCGGTGATTAATTTAATTTTCTCTAAATTATCTCCAAATTCTTTCATTCTTCGGGCGGTTTCCAGTTTGGCTTCCAGTTTGGCTTCCAATTTACCTTCCAGTTTGCCCTCTAGTTTGCCCTCTAGTTTGCCTTCTAATTTGCCCTCTAGTTTACCTTCTTCCCTGATTTTATCCAATACATTCATATACTCTTCCTCAATCACTTGTGTGATTTCTTTTGCTGAATACTTTTCCGCATCATTTCTGGCTCTATGGAGATATTCTAACAGATTCCTCAGAATTTCAATTCTTTTTGCATAGTTCGTTTCTTCCCGAAGGTAAGTATAGATTTCTTTTAAATGGATCTTAAATTCTTCCGGTAATTCCCGAATGATCTGGATCATTCTCATATAAAGCCGCAGAGCCAAATTTCTGGTCTGGAAGGCTTTTCCTTTGCTCTTTAGCTCCAATAGCTGAATGGCAAAATTAGGTAGGAATCTGGAAAATTCCTCCGGGATGGAATCGATAGGAAAGCTATCTAAGAAACTCTCTCCTAAATCCCATCCTCGTTCACCATGATAAAATACAATCGGTTTTTGTAATTTAATTCGCAACAACTCAAATCTCTTTTCCTCATTTGAATTTGATCCCTAAAATAGAATTATATCTCTTAATATTCCCTCAATGCAAATAATTTCCATCCGAAAGTAAATTATAGATTTTCTTATTTTACTTTTAGGCTTTAAAGTAAAATAAGGATATGCGTTATTTTACTTTAAAGGAGATTCAGGATGAATATCGAAGACTTTGTAGCCGGATCCTATCGAAATGCGTTTCAGTATAAGTACTTTCTTCCCAACAAAATCAATCACTCTTATCATTGGAGATCTACGTCCATCAATGAACTCCTCGAAGAAGCGGCTTTAAAACTTGGAGAACTCAATTCTTTTTCCCGATTGATTCCTGATGTAGAATTATTTATAAAAATGCATGTGATAAAGGAAGCTGTAGTGTCAAATAAAATTGAAGGGACACAAACAAATATGGAAGATGCCTTCTTTGAAGAAATGGAAATAGAACCTGAAAAAAGAGATGATTGGCAGGAGGTTCAAAATTATGTGATTGCGATGAATTATGCAATTAAGGAATTAGAAAATTTACCACTTTCCAATCGACTCATTCGTAGTACGCATAAGATATTACTTTCTAGTGTACGGGGTAAAGATAGAGCTCCTGGAGAATTTAGAATTTCACAAAATTGGATTGGGGGAGCTTCCATTAAAGATGCTACATTTATCCCTCCCATTCATACAGAGCTTCCAGAATTATTATCAGACCTAGAACTTTTTCTAAATAATCTAGAAATCAAAATCCCACATTTGATACGTATTGCAATTGCTCATTATCAGTTTGAAACCATTCACCCATTTTTAGATGGAAATGGAAGAATGGGTAGGCTTTTAATAACTCTGTATTTAGTATCAAACGGAGTGATGGAGAAACCTCTTCTATATCTTTCCGATTTTTTTGAAAGGAATAAATCTCTGTATTACGATAATTTAACTAATGTAAGACTAAAGAATGATCTGGTTCAATGGATTAAGTTTTTTTTGGTGGGTGTTTTAGAAACTGCTGAAAAATCAAGTATTACATTAAGAAAGATAATAGAGTTAAAATCAGATTTAGAAGTAAATAAAATCATGAAAATGGGCAAAAGAGCCACAAAAGGGTCAGCACTCTTGCAGTATTTATTTTCTGGACCGGTTGTAAATGGAAAAATGGTATGCTCAATTCTCAAACTTTCTCCAAAAACAAGTAATGCGTTAATTCAGGAATTTTTGGAAGCGGGGATTTTAGTTGAGTCGACAGGTAATTCCAGAAACAAATCTTATATATTTGAAAAATATTTGAGGATGTTTTAAAACAAGTCCCAATGCCTTTTTATCTTCTGGCGTTTTTATTTCTCCTCTATCCACTTCAACTCCAAAGCCTGAAATAAATATTTCTTAACAAATTCTTCATTGGGTGGAGTTCCCAAAAAAAGTTGGAATAGATTATAAATAATATTGTTATTTTTTAAACTGAAATATCCATGTGCTACAATAAAGGTAAAAAGGGATGTTTCAAAAACTTTAGGATCCTTTAGTAAGCCCGCCGCTTTCATGGATGCAATTTGATTTAATAGATGGGCAAATCCTCTGCTCGAGACTTCCTTTAATTCCAAGTTTTCTTCCGTTCCATTTTGGGGAGAACTAAATATTATGTGATACAATTCAGGATTTGTATTGAAAAACTCTTCATAATTTTTCATCATCATTGCAAATCTTTCCAATAATGCCTCCCTGGAATGAGGAAGAGGAAGATTTTTTTCAAGAGTCTGATTAAACATCTTGAAGCCTAAAATTTTAAGTTCTAAAAGAATTTAATCCTTAGATTTAAAATGCTTATAGGGAGCCGTATGAGAAATTTTAAGCCGACGGGATATTTCTCTCATATTAATACCCACAGAGCCCGACTCTGAGACGATTTTTATACATTCCGCAAGTATTTTATCTCGCAAATTCTCTTTTTTCTCACCAAGGACAGTGTTTTTCTCAGAGGCGTTATTTTTTTTTCTAACCATGATTTTCATCATTTAATCAATATTATTTGTGTAAATTTTTATATAATTTTATTTTTTAGTAACCAGTGTTAACTAATTAGTTACTACTGGTTACTATACTTAGTTTATTAAGGAATAGCGGATGAAAAAAAGCCTACTGATAATTTTAACCTATTTAATTTCATTCTCAATAATTGCAGAAAACCTCTGTACTGTAAGCCTTAGAATTGAAGGTACTAAAAATACTCAGGGTTACATACAAGTTGGAGTATATAAAAGTGATACAGATTTTCAGAGGGAAAATTTTATTTTTAAGAGAAGAATCCCTGCAAAAAATGAATTTGAAATTGCTATTGAAAATATTCCAGAAGGAGAGTATGGAATAGCAGTGTATCACGATGAAAATGGAAATAACAGGATGGATAAAAATTTTATCGGAATACCTGTAGAAGGATAAGAGTATGTCTGACAATAAATACGATGTAATCATAATAGGATCGGGAATTGGTGGTATGACTGCTGCCAATCTTTTAGCAAAAATTGGAAAAAAGAAAGTTTTAGTTTTAGAACAACATTGGGAACCGGGTGGATTGACCCATGAATTTAAACGAAAAGGAAAATTCCACTGGGATGTAGGTATTCATTATGTAGGGAAACTTCAACCCGGAAGTTTGGATACACAGGTTTTAGACTTTATCTCAGAGGGTGAAATCAAATGGAATGATATGCCATATATGTATGATGTATTTCATTATCCGGGTCTGGATTTTTCAGTTCCTTCGGACAAAGATGATTACAAAAATAAGTTAATTACTCTTTTCCCGGAAGAAAGCAATAGTATAAAACAGTATTTCAAAGATATAAACAAAGTAGCCATATGGTATATTGGTTACATCGCTGAGAAAATGACCCCTCCTTTTATTGGTTTTTTTATAAATTTATTTAATAAAGTCAATGAAGCCCTTGCTTTATGTACAACAGGAGACTATATGGAAAAGAGATTTAAAAGTCATGTATTACGTTCTCTCTTAGTTAGCCAATGGGGAGATTATGGTCTTCCGCCCAGAACAAGTTCTTTTCTCATCCACTCAATTATAGCCAATCACTATCTCAGAGGAGCCGTCTATCCGGAGGGCGGGGCTTCTGAAATCTTTAAGTCGCTAAACTCCGTTTTAGAAAAAGAAGGAGGAATTGTTAAAACTTCTATTGAGGCAAAAGAAGTAATTATTGAAGACAATCAAGTTAAGGGAGTAATTGCAATTCAAAAAAGAGGAGAAAAAATTACAGAAAAGTATTACGCTCCTATTGTGATATCCTCTACTGGGGCAAGTCATACATATAGCACATTACTTAAAAATAAAGTATCCGATATTTATGAAATGGAATTAAAGAAACTGAGAGGAGGAATGAGTGCCACTACTCTATATCTGGGACTAAAGGAGCATCCGGGAAAACTGGGATTTAAAGGAGAAAATCATTGGATTTACAGTGATTTCAATCATGATGAACTCACAACAAGAAATTCCATCCTGGATGGAAAACCCGATTCCTGCTTTTTATCCTTTCCTTCCTTAAAGACAACCAATCCCAAAGGTCATACAGCAGAAATTATCAGTTTTACTCATTACGATTCATTTGAAAAGTAGAAAGATACAAAATGGAAAAAACGGGGTGAAGAGTACAACGAATTAAAAGAAAAAATAGCAGAAGGACTACTTTCCCTAGTGGAATCTAAATTTCCGGGATTCCGCGAGCTTGTGGAGTACAAAGAAGTATCCACTCCCCTATCCTATGAGTTAGGAGGAAGATCCAATGGTGAATTTTATGGAATCCCTGCTGTACCACAGAGATTCAAATTGAAATGGCTTTGTCATACAACTCCAATAAAAAATTTCTATTTAACCGGAACGGATGCTTCTTCTCTCGGATTTATCGGAGCTATGATGGGAGGAGTTGTTACCGCATCAGCGATTTTAGAACCAGCAGGATTTCCCAAAATTTTGCGGGCAGTGAGGAAATAATATGGTTTTTTTCTAATTAAATAAATTTATTTATATATCAAAGAGTCAATTATTCAGACTTTAACCTTATATATAATAATGTACCACATATATTTAAGTAGTACATTAATCATCATGAATTAATCTAATTTGCTATAATGCAACTTATTTCTTTATTTTCTACGCTTGACTTGAAGGTTTTCTTTAATAATAAAGGCTTTGGATCTTTGGCTGAATTAACTTTTAAAATTAATGAATTTTTAGCAGGATTGACTGTGAATTCTAACTTATAATTTATTACAATAGCATCTTTCTTCCCAAATGTACTCATATGCTCTTTTATACATTCTTCACTATTTGGATCCCAAGCATTTCAAATTGTCTCCTTACTATTTTCCGAAATTGAAGCTACTATTTTGTTTCCCTGCAATTCCCATTTACCAGTGACAGTCGATCTCAATCCAAGCCTAAGATAGAGAGTTTTATCTTCTCCAAACTCAACATTACATTCACCTGCACCTTCATAACCACCTATCGCCTTCTTATCTCCGCAGCCACCTTTGAATTCAGTAAGAGGTGTTTTATTAAAATCTATACAATGATACCCTAGTGCAAGATTTGTATCACTGAGGTTTTTTACTAGATATCCCCCAAATATCCATCCAGTTAATTTCCCATCCTCCGTTTTAATTTTTACCCAGGGAGCTTGAACCAAATCAATTACGCTTTCTTCATATTGTTTTTCTTCTATAAATATTACTTTTTTTCCCTTTGTGAAAGTTCCAATCTTGCTACCATTAAGACTAGGTGTACTACGAATATTCACTGTTGAACCATTTATATTATATTTTTTTCCTACTTCTCCCTCAGCTCTATCAACTGAAAAAATATGGTTAAAACTAAATAACAGGATCATAAAAAATAATTTGTTAAACATACTTGTACTTCCTACTTTAATAATTATATTTTACTTAAACTATATTAACTATTATTAAGTAAATTAAAAATAATATTCCTATTACTATTGAACGCCTTCCCTATTAAATTAAAGATGAGATTTAGTCTTTTTTCCTTTTATGCTTTCAAGTTTTCCGCAATTGCCATCATAAATTACGAAATTTAATTCTTTTTTAGGAAAGTTTTCTTTTTCTAGAGTACTCTCTATGTGTCCCTGATAGTGATAAATAATTTTAAAATAACTAGGAAAACTCTGACCCACCTGAATACGAACTTCTTCCTTTAATTTCCCATCTGAATTTCTATTTTTCAAGATTGTATCACTCGTTATTTTCTTTGTAATTAAATTAACATTTCGATTTAAACTATAAGTACGTAGTGCATTTTTTTCATTATCAAAAATATTGATACTCTCAGAGCGAAAAAGATCTCCAGTCATAAAATTATGACCTATTTTATCGAAAGAGAAATTTATTATTACAGCAAACGTCTCCATAGGAGTATTGATAATCCGAAAATCTAAATCTAGATTTGATTTAATAAATCCTTTTGTGTGGGGTCCTGGGAGCGTATGATTTCCATGCGAAAAGTGACAGTTTTGACAGGTTCGTTTTTCCCCTGATTTTTTCCATTCCGTGTATGTGGACTGCATGGGTGAATTTGAAAGTGTGATGGGTTTAATTTGCTCAGGAAACGAAAATTCATGACACCCAGCACAAAATTCTGGAGATTTCAAATAAGGATCATACGATAATTTATGGGGAGAATTGAATCGAGCTGAAATACCTGGAAAAGAAGAAGTGTAAATCATATCACCTCTTACATGACATACAGAACAATTGATACCCTCATCTAAAAGATCTGAGTTTTTATAATTTGGAATCACATGTCCTGTATCTGTTTCTGTAAAATGCTTGGATTGTTCATTTAAAGGCGTATGACAATTAATACACCAAGTCTGATTTTCCTTTTTTATAGCACTTATAAAGAGTCGATTTGAGTACGATTTTTTGTGCATAGAATTTTCCCATTCAGAATACTGTTTATAGTGGCATTCTTTACAGGAATTCGCGGACAAGTATTGGCTAGAAACTGAATCAGGCGGAAGTGATGTAATACCCTGATTAAATATTAAAGGGGATGGATCAGATTTTAGACATGAGGTGATTACAAGTAAACATGGAATTAAATAAAGTGATTTTAAGTTTAGCATACTTTGGTTTTATTTTTAAGATTAAATCATAAAACATTTATAGATATTATAGTCAATTTAAAAAATATTATTAGATAAGTTATTTTTATTTTTTTAAGGAGAGAAATTTCGTTTTAAATAAAAATATATAATATTATTAAGCAACTATATCTTTAGTATTTATTTAAAATGAATTTTCCTATATTGGATGGGTCTGGATTCAACTTAGGTCACCAGACTTTTTAGCTTAATTTTGAAAAAATCTTACTTGAAAAAAAGTAGACAAAAATTTATCAAGCTGATAAGTTTTAATCTAACATGAGTCAAATCCTTAAGGGGAAAAGAAGTATCACAGCACATATCTCACTCCTCTTAGGAAAATTTTTTCAATTGAATGAGGAATATTTTTTATCAATCCAAAATCATTATGATATTACAAAAGAAAAAATTGAGCATTGGGAAAAAATTTCAAAAATTCGCCCCTATCATAAATTAAAAAAATCTGCTTAATCTTCTAGATCTTTTCAGTCTTTTATAATTCAAAAAGTTGAAAGAGATGTTTTATAGGAGATAATTAAAAAAAGCAAAGGAGCCTGGAATAATTTTTCCTCGTATCTTTTTTAGCCTTTTTGATTCCTGTCTATGAGACACAAAATCTTTTGTGTCTCGTAAAATGGGATTTAGGTTACACAAGGCCATTTGATTCTTGAAAAATAGAGTATAGTCACAATAAGAACTCATAATATTCAAACTCGAGAACCGAGTGGTAGAAAACCTGCTGTATATTGCTTTGCTGAACTTTTAAAAATAACTGAAGGAACTAGTAGATAAAGCAGAAATGTAGTACGAATATACTTTTGAATATAGAAGAGGAAATAAATTGAGTTAGGAGTTACATTTAATTTTCAACAGACACCTTTCATTTAATAAAAACACAACCCTCCGCATTGGCTTTGAACGGAATTGAATCTGTCTTTATTATGTCTCTTATGCTCTCTTTTATGCAATCAAATTTGTAACGAAAGTAAATTATAGATTTCCTTATTTTCCTTTTAGGCTTTAAATTGAAATAAGAGTAATAGTTATTTTATTTTAAAGAATAGTTTAGAACAATATCTTCCGTATTTAAGGGTAGTGCGATGAAAATTTATTTCCGAAGACTTCTATCAATTTTTATTCTTCTCTCCCTTTTAGGGCTTGTGAGTTTTTATGCTTCCCTCTATTTTATGGAGAAGGAAACTGAAAATAATATTCACGCCCACGAGTTTCAATGGATTGGAGAAAAGCTTTTCTCTAGCTCTGAAAAGTTAAGTTTTTTAAGTATTTCTTATATCTATTCTTTAGATGTTAATTTTGTAACAGAATATGCTCTCGAAGAAAAAGAGTATGAAAAAGAAAGGGAAGCCTTTCGTAGTATCAGTTCGAGTGGTTTTGATGAAGGAATACTTATAATCAATAAAATTCTCTCTATACAGGATGAACTTAGAAAAATAGAGAAAGAGTCCTTTGAGGAAGCTAAGATAGAATCTTCTAAAAAAGAAAACAGTTTTTATATAAATAAAGAGTATCATACAAAAACAAAAGAAATGAACGCTCTTTATGCAGATTTATCAAAATCGTTCCAAGAAAATAATTCAATCAACAAACAAACCCTAAGACAGAGAACTTATATAAGTTTCTTAGCTATGGGAATTTTTATTTTAATCAATACTATTTTAGTAATTTTTGGAATCCTGAATTATATTCAAAAGAAAGTGATACAACCTATTCATAATATCTCCAAGGATGTACAGTTATTAGCTCATGGTACTTACGTTGATATCAGTCATCAAAATGATGAATCTGAATTTAATGAGCTATCGAGATCAATCGCAAAGCTATTTAAGAATGTACAGATAGAAAGAGAACTAAAAAAAGCCGAAGAAGATCGTGCCATGATTGCCCAAGAAATGATTTTCGATCAATTTCGATTTGTCTCTGTCTTGATAGATATTATCCCCTACCCTATATTTTATAAAAATGCGGATACTCGTTTTACGGGTTTTAATAAAGCCTATGAAAATACTTTTAAAGTCAATCGACGGGATCTCATTGGAAAAAGAGTATTGGATTTGGAATACCTTCCAATGGAAGATCGACTTATATACCAAAAGGAAGATGAGGAGACAATTCAAAATCTAGCTGAACTACAAAAAGAAATGCCAATTCCCTTTGCTGATGGGAAAGTTCACCAAACGCTGTATTGGATTAAAGGCTTTAAGAAAAATGATGGAAGTCCCGGTGGACTCGTGGGAACATTCATAGATATTTCCCAACAAAAAGAAATTGAAAAACTCTATGAAGAAGTGCAAATAGAAAAAGCAAAATCCGATAAATTACTTCTCAATATTCTACCAGAAAAAGTTGCCACTGAACTTAAAGAAAAGGGCATTGTAACACCAGTGTATTACGATGAAGTATCCATCCTATTTACTGATTTTAAGGGTTTTACCCAAATCGCTCAAAAAATGTCCCCACAAGATTTGATTAAAGAGTTGGATTCCTGTTTTTCACAGTTTGATAAGATTGCTGAAAAGTATAAATTAGAAAAACTAAAGACTATTGGGGATAGTTATATGTGTGCATCGGGTCTGTACAATGATACAAAACGACATGCCATAAATATTGCACTTGCTGGAATTGAAATAAAAAATTTGATGAATCAAGTAAAATCAATCAAAGAATCACTTGGAATTCCTTACTGGGAACTTAGGATAGGTATCCACAGTGGACCTGTGATGGCAGGTGTTGTGGGTGAAAAAAAGTTTGCTTATGATGTTTGGGGTGATACAGTGAATACAGCCAGTCGAATGGAGTCTTCTGGAAGCCCAGGGGAAGTAAATATTAGTGACACAACTTATGAACTAATCAAAGAATATTTTGAATTTACGTATCGCGGAGATGTGGAAGCTAAAAATAAAGGAAAGATAAAAATGTATTTCATTGAGAGAATAAAACCTGAATATTCACAGGATAAAGAGGGACTTGTTCCAAAAGATATTTTATTTCATGTCATTTGAAAAATTCAAAATATCCCCCTCCTACTTCCCTTACTTTCCCCTCGAGTTCCATTTTAGAAAGTATGGCTATAGAATTTGAAAGTGATTCTGGAGAATCCGGCAAAATATCTGAAATATGAACCATTTGTGAGTGATTTATTAGATCATTTTTCGTAATACGCTTTGCACCTTCTTCTATTAACTTTCTCCCACCCGAATTGTATTTCAAAGACTCATCATCAAATACTAAAATGTCTCTATTTTGACTAATCGCATGAGTAGCGGAAGACATTGCTCCCGAATCTAATGGAGCTTCCATAATTACTATACTTTCAGAGAGTCCGGTAATAATTCGATTTCTTTTGGGAAATGACCATTTTCCTATTTTTTCTAGTGGCCTGAGTTCAGTGATGATTAATGAATTTTCTCTTTGTTTCATTAGTTGGTATAAATCCTTGTTTGTTGAAGGGTATTCATTATCAAAGGATGTTCCCATGACTCCTATTAAGGGAATATTTTTCTGTATAGCCCTTAGCATAGCCTCTCTATCAATTCCATTTGCCAATCCAGAAACTATACCACATCTAGCTCTCTGCGATACAATATCTATAAAAGAAGAAGTGGCTGATAGTGCAAATGAACTTGGTTTTCTAGTTCCCACAACACCTATATATGAATATTCTAATATATTAATATTTCCTTTATAAAAAAGTATAATTGGTGGATCCGAAATCTGCTTTAGTAAAAAAGGATATATTTCATCATAAAAAGTTATATAGTTAAAATTGAACTTTCTTAAATACTGTTCTGTTTTTTCTGCTTCTAAAATCGAGTTTTCTAAAATTGATTTATGGAAAAGTCTATAAACTTTTTCATAAATCTCTTCAAATGATGTTGATGATTTTAATAAATCATATTTATAAATTATAGAGCTATATTCTTTTGACTGAAGTAAAAGAGGAGAAAACTTCTCTATATTATTCATCTTCACTTTTCTTTACTTCTTTTATTTTCTTTAAATTTTTAACCACACTCTGATAAGATTCATTTTTGTCTAAATTCCGAATAGAGCCTTCCTGGTTAAATTTTTCAAGCATTGCCTTGATTTTTTCATATTGTTCTTCTGATTCATTGCTTCTTCCCTGTCTATACAAGAAGTTAGCAATTGTAAATCGTATTGGAATTGTTTCTCCCAATTGATTTTTTTCTTCGTGAAATCTTACAATTCCAAATAATATTTTAAGAGCTCTATCCGCATCATTATAGCCTTCAGGATCTACACCCTCTACCAATCCATCTGTCATAGATGAATCAAAATAAATAAGTGCTAACTGATAGGGATATCTCATATCTCCCGAATTTACCTTCATGAGACCTTTAAATATATTTACCGCTACAGTTCTTCTCTCTTTGTCCCAACCACGATCTCTTGAAGCATTCCCATAAGCAAGCCCCGTCTCATAGAGTAAATTTTCATCAATATTTTTGTATTTCAAAGCCTTCTCAAAAAATACAATTGCACTCTCAAAAGAGTGTAACTCAGGCCTCGAATTTGCTGTACTAAATTGATCCGAATTCTGCTCCTCAATTGCTTTTTGGTAGTACATTAAACTATAGTCATAACTTCCCACTTTCATATAGGCTTGAGCAATTTTCCAAGAGAGTGCTCCCGCCTGCTTGGTTGCCTTAACCATATCACGAATTCTTTCATCAAGTTGTATTACTTCAGCCTCCTGAAGATTTAACTTCTCTTTCCACTTTTCAATCTCGGCGTCATTAACGGGTGTGCCCCCCAATCTTCTCTTAGAGTTTTCTCTGCCTATCTCTCTGAGCTTTTCGCAATTACTAAAAAAAAGTATTCCCGATAAAAGTATTATTAAAACTTTCAAAATTTTCTCCTCTTCTATTATAATAGGTATAAAATTAGTATGAACATGCCTATTTTTTTTAATTTTTTTATTTAATTTTCGCTTTTTTTTCATTTTAATCAAAAGGTGAACTTTAACCCTAGATTAAAAGTTAGTGTATATTGATTTACCTCAGAAGAAACACAATTTAATGGATGAAATTAAAATAATTTCCAAGTCAAATGACAAATATTTATCCTCAGTTTTATGGGAGCTCGAAAAAGAAATTTTTGAAGACGCTTCTTGGACAGAGAAAAATTTAGAGGATCATTTATTAAACCATACTGGTATTCTTTATATATACAATGAAAAAATTATAGCCTACCTCCTTTATCTTGATGGGATAGAATCAAATGAACTTTTGAGGATAGGTGTCCTACCTAATTATCGAAATAAAGGATTTGCTCTTACATTAATACAAACTTTGATAAATCAAAATAAATCAATTTTTTTAGAAGTTAGAAGGGACAATTTTTCAGGTATTAGGCTGTATGAAAAAATAGGATTTAAAATGATAGGCAAAAGAAAAAAGTACTACAATGATGGAATGGATGGTATAGTTTATTTACTTGAAATATAAAACTATTTGAACCTCAAAATATATATATCATCTCCTCCTATACTATCTCGTTCATAAATTTTTTCTTTAGATACTCCATGTAGATAAACTTTTTTTTCATTATCAATATTCATTCCCAATAATTTATCATCAACTTTACTCCCTATTTGGTATGTACTTTTTCGCATACCATTTGAATCTAATTTTATTAGAAATATATCTTTTGAATCCTTTCCGAAATTTCGATTTCCATGTAAATTCCCCCTAGTTTCTCCTGATACATAAATTTCACCTTCAATAACTTCTATAAATATTGGAGTATCTTCCGATAATGAGCTAAATTTCTTTTTCCAAATTGTTTCAAGTTCAAAGTCTGACTTTGTAATACTAAAACCCGGTCTGGAAATCAAAGGTAGTACGCTATATACATATTTATCATCAAAATAAACGATTAAATTCTTTTTTTCATTCCAGTTTCTTTTATTTTGCAATTGAAGAGTATTTGAATATATGTAAAAACCCTGTTTTCCTACAAAATAATTCTTATCTTGAAAATTAAAAACTCTAAGTAATACTTCCAAAGGAGTAATTTCAGAAACTCTTGTTCCATTCAGTAAATTTATTTTAATTAATTTTATTTTATTATTATATTTATATTGAATATAAACACTATTCTTATTGTCCCCTATCACTGAAATCATTTCTGACCTATTACATAAAATAGGCTCTTCTAATAATGTATTCCAATACTCTTCTAATTTATAATTTAATTTTTGTAGGTATAATTTTGAAGTGCAAACACCTGTTTTAGAGATTTCTTTAATCTCTTTTGCAAAGTATAGCCCATCGTTTGAATTATTATAAAAATTGACTGCTCCCTCAAGTATTACCTGTTTTTCGAGCTTTCCTGAAGATAAAAATTGTGATGCTATCTTTTTATTTTCAAAGTCACCTAGATGATAAACTTTTTCGTTTTCTATTGCGATACCCAATGAATTATCATTTGCAACTGTGTTAGTTATACTTTTAAATTCTATATCAGGTATAGTTTTATCACGAGAAATATTTAATAAGGTAAGAATTTCACCCTTAGAATAGTCAAAGCAGTTTGCACCCAACCTATCCTCTATACTCGGATCAGCACTATAGTCCAATAATTTTTGTATTACTTGAATTGCTGCTTTTTCATCTTTTTGGTTATGAGGTTTTACTGCTATATGTAAGGGAGTTAAACCTTCATTATTTCTAATATTCGGATCTGATCCCGCTTGAAATAGAATTTCTAAGATTTCATCTAATTCTTTATTTTTTAGCCTGTCAAAGAGTGAAAGTAATACAGCTTTATGTAAAGGAGTGTTTCCTAGATTATCTATGATGTTTATGTCAGCTCCCAATTTAATTAAATGTTTAATAAGTTTTACATTTTTCTTATTAATCATATATGACAAAGCTGTATTACCATATATATTTTTACTATTTATTTTTAAGCCTGATTTTACGAGTAGGGATATTATTTCATAAATTTCTTTCTTTTTATTAATATCCCCTTTTACAGATTCCATCAATAAATTGTTCCCATACTCATTTAAATGGTTTACATCAGCCTTAGATTGAATTAACTGTTGAACAATTTTTAATTCTGCATTTGCTACAGCCAATGATAGTGGCGTATCTCCATTCGTATTTGCTAAATTTATGTTAGCTTTTTTAGAAATCAAGAATTGAACTAAACTATAATTTCCACTCTTTAGTGCAATCATAAGAGGTGTCTCACCATTTTCTCCTCTTTCATCAACTAATAATGCGTAACTCAAGTAGAGTGATACAAGATTTTTATTCCCCAATTTAGTAGACAAATGAAGGAGGGAGTTACCTTCAAATTTTTCTTTGATATTTGCACCTTTCTTGATAAGTAAATTACATAGATCTATATCTTCTAATTCGGTTGCTTCATAAATTAGAGACTTTTTAGTAATTGAATTTTCTCTTATAGTATTAGTGGTATGAATATTTACATTTGCAGAGTTTTCAATTAATCCAAAAAAAATCTTTTTGGATTTTACTGATTTGAGTGATAGATTTTTTTCATGGGATAAAAGTAAAACAGATTTACCTTCACTGTTGATTTCATTTGTATCAGATCCATTTACTAATAAGTTATTAACTAATAGATAGTTAGCATTTTCCACAGCCAAAAAAAGTGGGGAGATGCCCATTTGATTTCTTTTATTCACTAAATTTTTAACTTTTTCATTTTTAAATATATGATTTAGTACTACATCATCTTCATTTGAGCTTAAATAATGCAGTATATTATTTCCTTCATTGTCTTCAATATCATAATTTATAGGAAGTGTTATAAAATAATTTATCATTGCGTTACTATTTTTTTTAATAGCATACATAAAAGGAGTTAAACCATTTCCATTTTTTGCATTGATATCACTTCCGGCTTGAATTGAATCTTTGACTAAATTAATATTTTCCGAATCAATAGCAGAAAATATTATCATACTCCCCTGGGGATAAATTAAATTAAAACTTAAGAGTAAGACAAACAATATCTTAATTTTTTGGGACATTTATAAACTTCTCCGGATTGAGTTGTTCTTGCCAAAGTCCTGTTCTAACCTCAAAATGTAAGTGGGGTCCTGTTGATTTTCCACTACTCCCTACTTCACCTATGAGATCTCCCGCCTTTACTCTTTCATTTTCTTTGACCATGAATTTTTGCTGATGTGCGTAATATGTAACTAATCCGTTAGAATGTTGAACTACGGTTAAATTTCCATACCCGCTATTTTTACTTTGATGTATTACATTTCCGTCCCCTGCAGAAAAAATAGGGGCTCCAAATCTACTAAACGGGTATAAATCAACTCCCGTATGGTTAGCTCCTATCCGACCTGTGACAGGATCTTTTCTAGGTCCAAAATTACTGGTCATTTTACTTTTATCATATTCAAGTGGATATAAAAAAGTGCTACTTTGTACTACATTTTTAGGTTTTTCGGGTTTTTGAGGAGATAAAAATCCTCCATAGACCCAACCTTCTGTGTTATCAATAGATATCTTTACCCAAGATGATTTAATTCCATTGTTCACTTCCAAAAATCGTTTTTTGTCCATTACTTCAACAGATTCGCCAAGACTTAAAACCGAAATAGGAGTTCCATAATTACTTGGCTCATCCCTTACGGGTAATTCGGATACATTTACATATAATACCTTTCCAACTGTAATACGATCAGGTACTACATCTATTTCCTGATTTTTTTCTTCTCCTAAAAAACCACTGAAGACCCAACCTTCCGATCTACCATAAACAATAAATGCCCATTTACCCACAATTCCATCGATGACCTCATCATTATCGCTAAATTTATTTACAATAACTTCCGCATTTTGAGAAATAGAGAAGATTGGAATACTTTTCAAATCCGGTTCAAATCTAACGGGTAAATTCTTCACAAAAACATAGTATGGCTTGGGAATTACAACTCCCCTTCTTCTAATCTTAGAAATTTTTTTTGGGGGCTTATTCTGAAGATATTTGAAAGGAATAAATCCTTCTTTTGTTCTAAATTGTATTTTCGCCCAAAATTCATCCCCGGGAGCTGTGGCACTGAGATTTTCTTCTAAAAACAATAGCCTTACTTTATCCCCGGGATAAACTATATCAACTTTATCCGAATTTAACTCAAATGATTTTGCCTTAAGAATATATTCTTTATTTATATAATAAATTTTATTTTCTTTTGCGTTTAAATTAAATATAAACAGATAAATTGTAGAAATTAGAATTAAAATTAAATATTTAATTTTTTTCATTTTTAAATGTATGGCCAAAAAGTATTCTTACTAGCATTATTAATATAAATTTCAAATTTGATGATAATATGTCATATCCTATTTCAGTTTCAGAGGGAGAAAAACCTCTTTAGACTAATCTATTGTTTCATTTTACAGAATAAAACTTGCTACTAGTATTTCATTCATTTTTAATTTACAAAAAGTATTTTTATTGATTCTTTTTAATCTAACGTATGGATATAAAGCAGGCGAAATCTAATGAAAATATCAGAATCTAAACTACACGAACTAATTAATTTTAGAAGAATGATTCATACCCATCCTGAGCTAATGTTCCAAGAAACAAAAACAGCCGAGTTAGTATCCGAACATCTCACAAGACTCAATTTGAAATTTGAGAATGGAATAGCTAAAACCGGAATCACCTGCCTTTTAGATTCAGGCATCCCCGGGAAAACACTATTGGTTAGGGCTGATATGGATGCTCTACCCATACACGAGGAAAATCAAGTTTCGTATAGATCCAGAAATAATGGAGTTATGCATGCCTGTGGTCATGATGGGCACACCGCAATACTAATGAGTTTGGCAGGAGATTTAAAAGAACAGATTTCAAACTTTATACCAAAAGGTCGTGTACTACTAGCCTTTCAACCTGCTGAAGAAGGTGGAGGGGGAGCTGATAGAATGATCGAAGAAGGTATATTAGAAAAGTACAATGTATCTGCGGCATTAGCACTGCATGTTTGGAATCATGTTCCTCTGGGCAAAATTGGTGTAGTGGAAGGTCCAATGATGGCGGCAGTTGATGAGTTTAATATTAAAGTGATTGGTAAAAGTGGACATGGAGCCATGCCACAACATACTATTGATCCAATTGTCGTATCTGCCCATATCATTACTGCATTACAAACAATTGTATCCAGGTTTGCAGACCCATTGGATTCATGTGTTGTCACAGTAGGAAGTCTTCATTCTGGGGATGCATTTAATGCAATACCAGAAGTTGCTTATTTAAAAGGAACAGTTAGGACTTATAGCAAAGAGCTATACAATGATATACCCGAAAAACTAAAAAATATTATCAATGGAATTAGTGAAGGATTTGGAGCTAAGGCAGAGATTGAGTATTTAAGAATTAATAAGCCAACTATCAATGAAACAGGCATGGTGAATATTGTAAAAAAAGCTACTGATAATATATTGGGAATTGGGAATATTACAACCGAGCATGTAAAGAATATGGGTGGAGAAGACTTTTCTGCCTTTTTGGATAGGGTTCCCGGATGCTACTTTTTTGTTGGATCTAGAAATCCCGATAAGGGTTTTATCCACCCCCACCATAATTCTAAATTTGATTTTGATGAAACTGCTCTTCCCATAGGATTAGAAGTTTTAAAAGAATCTATAAAACTATATCTTTCCGAAAACTAAATGTTAAGTATATTACACCAAAAGATTGGGGATTACTCTATTATAGAGCAAATTGCCGAAAGTTATAAATCAGTAATTTATAAAGGAATCCATTCTAGAACAAACGAATATGTAATAATTAAAATAATTAAAAAGAACTTTAAATCAGCATCCGAAATCGTACTACTAAAACAGGATAATAAAATTTTAAAAAATCTTAAAATTAAAGGTTTTTTAAAGATTCAAGATTTAATAATTCATGAATCTGAAATTATATTTATAAGTGATTACAGCAATAGTATCACACTTAAAAACTATTTATTAAAATCTTCATTGAACTACATAGATTTTCTAAATATTGCAATACAGATTTCCTCTACTCTCTCTCAATTGCATGGAGAAAATTTAAC
Organism: Leptospiraceae bacterium; assembly: GCA_947458405.1. Taxonomy (GTDB): domain Bacteria; phylum Spirochaetota; class Leptospiria; order Leptospirales; family Leptospiraceae; genus JACKPB01. The sequence continues at coordinate 24,270 of CANGZW010000019.1, read as the reverse complement.
GCATAAAAATTTGAAGCCTCAAAATATTTATGTCCAAACCCTAAAAAATAAAATTACAGATGTTTATATGGGTGATTTTGGATATTCATTTTTGCTTAATGATAGTTTAGGGGAATTATACAACCCCAGTGTAATTGAGACTGTTTTACCTTACATTTCACCAGAACAAACAGGAAGAATGAATGTTGCTACTGATTATAGAACTGATTTTTATTCACTGGGTATTGTTTTTTATGAAATGTTGACTAGAAAACCTCCTTTCCAGTCACTTGACCCATTAGAAATAATTCATTCTCATTTGGCTAAAATGCCTACCCCTATTCATGAAATTGATAAATCAATGCCTACTATTCTTTCAAATATTATACAGAAGTTACTTTCTAAATCTCCTGAAGATAGATACCAAAGTGCTAGTGGTTTAAAATCTGAATTAGAGATATGCTTAGATCAAATTCGTGATACGGGAAGAATCTATGCTCTAAATCCAGGTGAACTGGATATTATTGATAGATTTGTATTGCCTCAAAAGTTAATTGGTAGAGAAAATGAAATACAGAAAATTCTTGATGCATTTAATTATATAAGTCATGGTAAGTCGGGAGTTGTATTAGTTTCAGGAGTTCCGGGAATTGGAAAATCCAGTATTATCAAAGAAGTTAATAAGCCTATAATAAATGCTAGAGGATATTTTGCTTCTGGTAAATACGATCAGATGCGAAAAGATGTTCCTTTTAGTTCAATTATTCAAGCATTCCAGAATCTATTCAAACAGATACTTACTGAAAGTGAAAATAAAATCCAACGATGGAGAAGAAATATTCTATCTGCTGTCGGCGAAAATGGTCAAATTGTAATACATGTTGTCCCTGAATTAGAATTAATTATTGGTCAACAACCACAAGTACTACAATTAAACCCTGAGGAATCTCAAAATAGATTTAACCATATTTTTACAAATTTAATAAAAGTTTTTTCTAAAGAGGAACATCCATTTGTTCTTTTTTTAGATGATGTTCAATGGGCTGATGCACCTAGTTTATCTCTTTTGAAAGCAATTTTAAGTGATAATTTACTTAATCATTTTTTATTAATTCTTTCTTTTAGAGAATCTATAATATCGAATACCCACCCTTTTTCCATTTTTATTGAAGAGTTAAAACGCAATAAAACTAAAATTGATAAAATTCATTTAAAACCACTTCAGTTAGATAATATCCAAATATTTTTAGAAACCCTTATGGGAAAAAAGAAAAATGAAATTGAAGACCTTGCCATAGAGGTATATAACAAAACAAGAGGGAATCCATTTTTTTTAAATCAATTTGTAAAGAATTTATATGATGATAAGGTAATACATTTTTCCAAATCAAAGGGATGGGTTTGGGAAATTGAAAAGGTAAAACAATTTCAAGTAACTGAAAATGTTATTGAATTAATGATTATTAAAATTAATAAACTTTCTGATTCAGCTAAAAAATTAATTATTTATGGATCTTGCATTGGAAATAGATTTACCATTGACTCTGTTAGTTTTCTTGCCCAACTCTCTTACGAGGAAACTGTTAATGCAATTAATGAAAATATCACAGAAGGTTTAATATATTTATCAAATAATTTATACCGATTTATACATGATAGAGTTCAGGAAGCCGCTTATTCTATGCTTCCCAATGAAGAAAAAGTTAAAGTCCATGTAAAAATTGGTGAACTCACTATGAGGGGTCTAAATCCAATAGAAATTTCAGAGAAAATATTCTATATTGTAGATCATTTGAATCATGGAAAAGAGTTACTTTCAAATAAAAAATCTATTCAAGATTTAGTGAAGTTAAACTATGATGCTGGTAAAAAAGCTCTATCCTCAGCTGCTTATGAACCAGCCTATCATTATCTGAAAATAAGTGTATCACTTTTAGAAAAGCTAGATAAATCAGAAAATTGGACATCGGACTATTCCCTAACTTTATCTATATATACATATTGTGCCGAAACTAGTTACTTATGCTTAAAATATGATGAGATGGAATATTTTTCTGAAATCGTACTACTTAATTCAAAATATTTACTAGATACTATTAAAATTTATGAAATAAAAATTAAAACTGAAATATCTAAAAATAACTATTTAAAAAGTATAGAATATGGTTTAGAAATATTAAATAAACTTAATATCAATTTTCCAAAAAATCCTAAAAAGTATCATCATATATTTAGCTTACTTAAAACCCTTGCTTTATTATCTATTAAAGGGGTTAACTTTTTTTTAAATAGTAAGCTAACAGAAGATCCATATACCCTAGCTTCAATTAGAATTATTTCTTGTATAAATTCAGTATCTTATTGGGTAAAACCAAACTTATTACCACTTTTAATTTTAAAAGTTGTAAGACTTTCCTTGCAGAAAGGACCAACTATTTATACATCCTATAATTTAAACGGATTAGGATTAATATTATCATCGATTGGGTTATTTGATTTTGGAAACACAATTGGAAAGATAGCTATAAAATTAGCTGAGAAAATAAATAACCAAGAACAAAATCCTCGGACTATTTTTGTATATAACACATTTATTAGGCACTGGAATTCACCTTTGAGGGATACTCTAAAACCGTTAGCAGATGTTTATCAAAAATGCCTTGAAATTGGAGATTTAGAATTTGCATCACATTCAGCAGTTGTAGATGTTTACTATAGCTACAGTGCAGGAATTGAAATAGAAGATTTACAAAAAATAATCAGTAAATATTTAGATAATAAAAAAAATCTCAGATATCAATCAGATTTAAATATAATAAATCTTTATCGGCAATCTTTAGAAAATTTTCTAGGTAGAAGTAAAGATATTTCCAGGCTAAAAGGTGCGTTTTATGATATTGATTTAATGCTTCCTCTTCATGAAGAGACTAAAGACTATGCAACTCTTTTTCATACTTATTTATGCTCCTTAATACATTCTTATCTGAGTAATCGATTTTCTAAATCTATAGAATTTTCTGATAAAATTATAAAAGTTATAGAAGATGGTATTAGTGTATATGGGCTAGTTGTATATCATTTTTATGATTCATTAACAAAAATTGCAATACTTAAACAAGGGAGTAAAGAAAATAATTACCGCAATGATATTGAAAATAATTTAAAAATGCTCAATAAATGGAGAAAACACTCTCCTTCAAATTGTGATCATAAATTTTTTCTGATTAAAGCTGAGTATTATAGTTTAGAAAATAAAAAAGAACAAGCAATAATTCATTATGAATTAGCAATAAGAGAAGCACGAAAAAGTAATTATCTACAAGAAGAAGCTCTTGCACTAGAATTAGCTGGAAGTTTTTATTTAAGTATAGATTTTAGAGATCATGCAAAAAATATGCTTCTACTCTCCCGAAGTACTTATATGAGATGGGGAGCAGTGGCTATGGTTAATAAAATTGATAACATATATGCCAATCTTTTAAGAGAATCATCTTCATCTTTACCGGGAACAATTGGTCTTACAATAAATAGTAGTTCAAATTTAGATATTTCCACTATATTAAAATCTTCCCAGGCTCTTTCTGGAGAAATTGAACTAGGAAAATTATTAATTAAAATCTTAAATGTTTCAATTGAAAACGCGGGTGCTCAAAGAGGAATATTAATATTATCAAAAAAAGGTAAGCTCTATATAGAAGCAGAAACGAGTGCCATAGGAGGAGAGATTATAACTTCTATTTCTCTTGATGACTACAAAGACATTCCTCTCTCTATTATTAATTATGTAAGAAAAACAGGTCAGAGTATTGTACTACCAAATGCCTACGAAAAAGGAATGTTTACCGATGATATTTATATATACCAAAAGAAAATGAAATCTATACTTTGTGCCCCAATTATTCAAAAGGGAAATATGTCTGGAATATTATATTTAGAAAATAATCTTTCTCCAAACATATTCACTAGAGAGAGACTAGAATTATTATCCATTTTATCTTCACAGGCTGCAATTTCTATTGAAAATGCCCTACTCCTTGCCCAAAGAGAAATTTCAGCAAAATTATCAAAAGAAATGGAAATTACTTCTGGAATACAAAATTCACTCATACCTGAAAAAAGTGAAATACAAGGGTATGATGTAACTGGTTATATGAAGCCTGCAGAATCTGTCGGTGGTGATTATTATGATGTGATAAATACTCCAAAAAAGGATTGGATAATAATTGGAGATGTATCAGGTCATGGAATTTTATCAGGTCTGATCATGATGATGGTTCAAACTTCAATTCATCTAACACTATCTAATAATGATGAAATCACACCCTCTGAATTATTGAGAATTATTATCAATGGAATTGAAGATAACATAAGAAAAATTTCTAAGTATCAGTATAAATATATGACAATAACCATTTTCTGTCATGATAAAAATGGAAATTTTGTGCATGCGGGTCAGCATCAGGATTTACTGATTTTTCGAAGTGAAAATTCAACTATTGAATCAATACCAACAGAAGGATTATGGATAGGACTCGGAAAGTTAAATGAATCTAATAAAAATTTGATTCAGGATAAAACTTTTCAAATGAATAAAGGTGATACACTACTACTATATACAGATGGTGTTACGGAAAGTGAAGAAAAGAGTGAAGGAAATATGTTGGGCGTAGAAGGACTTTCAGAAATTTTAAAAAACAGTAAAGAAAATAGTACCACAGAAATTAAAGATCAGATCTTAGAAAAACTTGAGAGTTACACAACAAAAGATGATACAACTTTTTTAATAATTAAAAAGCTATTTTAATGTTCGGAATCTATACCGGGAGGAATTTTAAACTCGGGAATGGTAATGAGATTTTCGGAAGGCTTTCCAATATAATACCCTTGAGCATAGTCAATTTCTAAATCAACTAGCCTTTCATAAATTTGCCGATTACTAACATATTCAGCAACAGTTTTTAATCCGCAATACTTACAAAACTCAGTAATCATTTTAGTAATATAATGAACTTTATCATTTTTTAAAATGGAACTAATTATACTTCCATCTATCTTTATGTAATCTACATTCAAATCCATTAGATAGGTAAAGTTTGAGTATCCTGATCCAAAGTCATCAATTGCAAATCTTACCCCAAATTTTCTAGATTCTATCATGAATTCTACTACTTCTCGATAATTTAATATACCCTCCGACTCAGTGATTTCAATAATTAATCTTTTGCTTTCTTCGGGATGTTCCTTCATGAGAGCTAATAAGTATTCTGTGGTATCTTTATTTGAAATATCTAAGAATGATAAATTAATTGAAAAATTATATTTTTCTTCTTTTAATTTATCAAAAATTTTATTAAGAAGTATTACAGTTAACTTACTATAGAGTGATGTTTTTTTTGCTACTGGTAAAAACCTATCAGGAGATATTATATCACCTTGAGGTGTTTTCATTCTCATAAGGGTCTCAAATTTATCTATTGTATCATTTTTTATGTCATACAATGGTTGGTAATACAATACAACTAAATCATTTAAAATAGCCTCATTGATTCTTTTTATCCAAAATATATTTTTAAGACCTATATCTTCTTCAAATAAATTTCTTTCAAAAATAAAAGAAGACAAACGCCTTTTTTTGGCTTCCATTTGAGCTAAAGTTGCATGGTTGATCAAATCATCGGATGTAGTTTTTTCTAACCCAACAGTGGCTATACCACTATATACAGAAATATAAATTTCAACCCCATCAATGAATAGGGGTAAGGTTTGAAGCATGGTTACCGTTTTTTTTACGTAAGTCTTTAGTTCCTGAGTGGGAAGATGGGCTGGATTATAAATTCCAAATTGATCGGATCCAAAATAATAGGGCACCCATTCCGATCCCTCAGAATGCTTTAAAAACGAATTCGCTAAAGTTGTCAAAACTTTATCACCAAACTCATGCCCATAAAAATTATTCAAATTATGAAAGGAATGTATATTTAACTGAAAAAGTGATCCTGAATTTTTCTCTGTTAGATCCATTATAAACTTGGCACGGGTTTGAAGCCCTGTAAGCTGATCGGTATAAATTTCTCGAATTTTTCGGAGTTCATGACGGAGTCTTATTTTATCCATCACCTTAAATAGCACCACTCGAACCTGACTGATATCAAGGGGCTTGACTAAAAAAAATTCAACCCCTAGATCAATGGCTTTTAAGAAAAAATCTGTGTCATTGTGGGCGGACATAATCACAACTGGAACATCGGGATGAATTTTTTTAATTTCGCTAACCATCTCTAAGCCATTCATCTGAGGCATAGCAATGTCAGTGATGATTAAATCTATTTTTTCTTTGAAATTTTTGTAGGAATCTAGTCCTTCTCTGCCATTAGTATAGAAAAGAACTTCTTTAAATAGCTCACTTAAAACCTTTTGCATAATATGAGCCGAAATAGGGTCATCTTCCACATAGAGTACTCGAGCGGATTCCGTTTGGTTACGCAATTCACCCAAATCAAATTCAAGATTGTCCATTTTTTTTTCGCTCAATGAGAAGCCTACCTACCTTTTTAAAAGTTTTAAAGAATAAGTCAATCTTAGTTTAAAAGTTTGAAGAGTATAAAATAAATAAATCACCAACTCTTATATCTCCAATTTTGCGGGTATCAATATAGAAAACTTAGTACGACCCACCTCACTCTCCAATGAAATTTTTCCATTGTGCTTCTCTAATATTTTTCCAATGATATGAAGTCCGAGTCCTGAGCCTTCTCCAGCGGGTTTGGTTGTAAAAAAGGGTTCAAAAATCTTTTTCTGTATTTCAGGAGGAATACCGGGTCCATTGTCCTCTACTGAGACTTGAATATGGTTTCCATCCTGAGATTCGATTTGCTTTAGTTCTAAAATGATGATTCCTTTTCCATTCATAGCCTGGATTGAATTGTGTATCAAGTTTGTCCATATCTGATTGAGCTCATCAGGATAACAATAGATAGAGGGAATATTTTCATAATTTCGTATCACGTCTATTCCCTGTTTAATCTGATTATGTAAAATAGTTAGAACCGTCTCTAATCCGTCACTTAGATCTGATAAAATCATTTCATCTTTATCATCAAAATGCATAAAAGATTTTAAAGACTTTACTATCTTAGATACACGACTTGCAGAAGTATCTATCACACCCGCTTTCTTTCTTATACCATTGATAATACTGACAGTTTGTAGTACATCACTGAAGGATATTGAATTTAAATGAGGTTTTAAATATTCTAAATAATCTTGTAGACCCAAATCGAATATTTTTTCTGAATATAGATCTGCTTCTTTTACGCCCCAATCTACTAAATTAGTAGATATAGTCTTACGTATCGCCCGACTTTCTTTTGTTGAATAATTCTTACCCAAATTCTTGGATTTTTCTGTTAACTCAAATACTAAAGCCCAATCACTCATTTCCATCTTTGGAAAGGCTTCTGGAAATTTATTAACAAGACCATTGATGTCTTCTAAAATATTTTCTGAAGTTGCTTTGATTGCTCCCAGGGGAGAATTGATTTCATGAGCAACACCAGCGACAAGAGTGCCCAAAGTAATCATTCTATCTGACTGCACAAGTTGTTTTTGAGAGGCTTCTAATTCGAAATATGCTTTTTTGGCTTTATTTTTTTCTTCTTCGATGTTTTTAAACAAATTAGAACTATAAATTATTCCGGATAATTGCTCTCCCAAAATAGAAAGTCTCGTTAATTCCTGACCACTCAGTGTAAAGTTTGTATCTCTCCAGAAATCTAAAAATCCCACGATTTGATTTTGCATTGTTAGAGGGATGATAATAATTGATTTGGGATCAATGATTTTAAAGATAGTTTTTTCTGAATCTGGAGCATCCTTTAATTGTAATTTATTTATAAAAAGAGGCTCTCTCGATCGAAATGAATAGGAATGTGTACCCTTTCCTTTTTTTATCACGGGAGTTTGTTTAAAGAGAATTTCTTTATCTTCATTTGTAATATACTCTGGGAGTTTGGCAAGCTCGATTTTTGCTGTAGTACCATCTTCTCTCAATACCCCCAAGAGAAAGTAATTCATATTATAACGCTCTTCCATATATTTCATAACTTTACTCATGATTATCTCTAAATCTGGAGATTCATTCAAGGAATTTAATAAGGTATTCAGATCACTAATATTTTGGTATGATATTTCTAATTCTTCACTCCTCTTTTCTAAATCTATGGAAAGCTCCCTTATTTTATCAAATGCCCTTGAAGAACGAACACTTAAAATATAGGATTGAGCTAAGATAAAAAAGATAATTCCCCATGAAGACAAGTGAGGAAAAATTAAATTTAAATTAGATTTAATAATATCAAATATTATTATAATAAAAAAAGAAATATATACTAAAAGAATATGTACTGCAAACTCTTCTTTATTGTAAAACGCTCTGAATAAAATAGATATTATATATATCATAGAAATTATTAAGAATAATTGTATAAATCTTAAGTGCTTAGAAAAAATCAATGGCTCATTGAGAAAGATAAATAATAAAAATATAACAATAAGGAATATAAATATTGAATTTATTGAATTAAATCCATGTTTATAATATATTGAATATATATACATATACACAAAATAGATTGCAAATATCATAGTAGCAAATTCTATTTTTAACATTATATGCCATTGTATATCAGGGATTAAATTTATAAGTAAATGCTGACCCACAGATAGGGTACGGAATAGGGCATCAAAACAAAGCAATCCAAAATAAAGAGCTGTCTTATTTTTTCTTCTATGTAGGTATATACCTAAATGATATAATCCCATTATAAATAAGACTCCGCATAAAAAAGATTCTGCCATAGAAACATTTGATTTATCGGAATTGATATTTTCGAAATTTCCTATCTTTATGGGTTCATAAATACCTCCCCATTCAAAAGAAAAATTAGATACCTGTAAGGTAATTATAAACTCCTCTTTTGTTTCGGGTAATTTGAGGACAAACAATTTAAACTTTGGTTTGTGTGTTTCAAAGTCTTTTCCTGTATTACCAATACTAGTTACTAAAATTTCATTTACATATAATTTATATGCTGTTCCAATTGTAGAAATTTGAAGGTAGATATCTTTGGATGTACTATTTTTAACTTTCAATGAGTAGGTTCCATAACCATAGTTATTGATTTTATGATTATCCACCTCAAAATTATTCCAATCTTTGGGAACTTGGATGAGCCCTGAAATCTTGGGAGTTTCTTCCCCTATTAAATCATTATAAGACACAAACCGATTCCAATAAAAATTCCAATCTCCGTTCAAAGGAATTATTCCATCAGTTTCCATATTCCAATATTTTAAATCGATTTCACCATTGATAGCAATAGGAGGAGCCTTACCGTTGTATTTACAGGAGTTTACAAATAAAATAAAAATGATTACGATTATATATTTAAAAATATTTGCCATTAATTATTCACTTTTATAATTTATTATACTATCATAAATGATTACAAATTGCCATATAAAGAATTTAAAAAGATGAAAACTTCCCATTTTGAATCTGAGGAGAATTTACCCGTATAAGAATAATATAATTCTTTAAATTGTATATAATTTTTTTAAAATTCAAAAATAAAATCATAAAAAAAAGAATATTTCAAAATCAAATATTAGTTGCAGAATAAAAAGTATTATTCCGTATAAGTCTATAAGATATGAATATAGTTTTAATAGGAGGGGGGCATTCCCATTCAATATTTCTTAAAAAATTTGGGATGGATCCTATTTCGGATTTAAATATCACACTTATATCAAAAGAATCTCTCACGCCTTACTCTGGCATGATACCAGGTTTTATTTCGGGAGATTATACCGAGGAAGAATGTCATATTGACCTACGCCATTTGTGTAACTTTTCGGGTAGTAAATTTATAAAAGATTTTGTATTTAATATAGATATTGAGAATAAATATGTAGTCTGTAAATCTACTCCTCCAATATATTATGATTATTTATCAATTGATATTGGTATTACACCTGATATTCAAAATATTGCTATTTCAAAAAATATTGCGCCCATAAAACCTATTACAGAATTTACCCAAAAATTAAAATCCTTTAGTGAATCTATTCATAAGTTTATTAATCCTAAAATTTGTATTATTGGGGGTGGTGCGGGAGGAATTGAAATAGCACTCTCCCTTCGAAATAAATTTAATAAAGCAAAAGAAGATGTTGAAATTACTATTATTCATAAAGGTGAGAAGATTGTTGAATCCTACTCTAAATCAGTTAGAAATAAAATTCTAAGAACTCTCGAAAGTAAAAATATTCAAGTAATATTAAATGAGAAAGTTTCAAATATAAAAGAGAAGCCTGAGAATTTGAATGTATCAATTATACAATGTGAATCGGGAAATTCCTATGAATCTAATTTTATTGTTTTTACTACTCAAGCGTCTCCACCCAAATGGATTTCCAATGTAAAACTAAAAAAAGATAAGAATGGTTTTATCTTAGTCAATACATTTTTACAATCAATTTCAAATCCTGAAATTTTCGCTACAGGTGATATTGCGAATATTGAAAATTATAATCTTGAAAAATCAGGAGTTTATGCTGTTAGACAGGGTTCTTTCCTATTTTCAAATTTACTTGCATTGACTCATAATCAGAAATTGAAACACTATATTCCTCAAAAATATTTTCTGTCTTTGTTATCTACAGGAGATAATAGAGCTATAGCAAAAAGAAATTTTCTATCTATGGGTCCATCAAAATTTTTATGGAAGATCAAAGACTATATAGATAAAAATTTTATGAATTCATTTAAAAATCTTCCTTATAATATGAATAAGAATAGTGGAATGTTTGAAAAGAAAGATAGTACTTTGAGGTGTATGGGTTGTGGCTCAAAGATTGGAGAAAACGTACTACATAATGCCCTCACTCGAGTAAAGTTATACTCAGAAAAAAAAGAAGTAAAAGAAGATAAATTCATAGATAGAATTTCCAGGATTTTACAAGATAATATCACTTCTAATAATTCTAGTAAAATTATAGTGGGTTTAAATGATGGGGACGACTCTGCAGTTCTTTCGTTACCACTTGGAAAATATACTGTCAATACCATAGATTTTTTTAAACCAATCTTAAAAGATAATTTTATATCTGGAAAAATAACAGCCAATCATTGCTTGAATGATATTTATTCACTGGGAGCCTTACCTGATAGTGCGATGGCATTAATTACAATTCCACGGATGAACGAAAGAGAAACTGAAGAAGAAATTTTTCAACACATGGCGGGACTTATTTCAGTTTTAGATATGGAAAATTGTAAATTAATTGGAGGTCATACAAATGAAGGTCTTGAAACTATAATTGGACTCAGTTGTACCGGATTAGTAGACTCTGGTTTAGAGTTACGTAAGGATACAATAAAAAAAGGAGATATACTCATTTTAACTAAACCTTTAGGAACAGGATTGATATTTGCATGTGATATGCGAAATAAAGCAAAGTCCAAGTGGATTGACTCCGCAATTTTTTATATGTTACAATCAAATAGAAGGGCAATGGAAATTATGAAGGAAAATAGAGTCAGGGCAATAACGGACATTTCTGGATTTGGATTAATTGGCCATTTAGCTAAGGCATTACAAAAAACAAACCTTTCTGCAATACTAAATTTAAATAACATTCCATTGATTGAAGGGGTTAACAATATTCAAAAAGACTTTCCACTCATAAAAAGCTCTCTCTTTGATGAAAATTGGAGTTCATTTTATCATAATATTTTATTAGATAAAATAAAAGTAAATTTAAATTTAGATATACTATTTGATCCTCAAACATCTGGTGGACTTTTGGGGTTCATTCCTTCTGAAAATGCAGATATTTGTATTACGAATTTAAAAAAGAATGGCTATATTGCTTCAATTATTGGTGAAATAACAAAAGCTGATTATAAAATAAAAATTATCTAAAATAGATATTTCTTTATCTGAAAGTTCGTTATTAGTCGGATTTTCATACTGTTTTATGGATGGAGAATTACAACTATAACCATTATTTATTTGCTCTAGAATACTTGGAAAATCTTTAAATTCATCTGTATGTGAATTGATGATCATCAACTATAAAAATATTTGATTGATTATGTAAAATGAAATTTGCTTTTTCTATTCTAACCATAACTTCTATATGCTAATAATAAAAATAAAATAGCAAATAATTTATGAATAAGTATTTTTATTCAGGTATAATATTTCTTTTAATAATTTTCCAATTGGATTCAAAGTTTGGAATTTCAATAATCATAATTTCCTGAATTAAATTTGGATTTGATGTTTCTTCGCTTGATAATTTCGGGTCAACATTTTCCAATATTAATGTATTATAATTATTAAATATTCTATAAATACCATTAAAGCTCTTCCAATTATAGAAAAAAATATTTTTTTCTTTTATAATATATAAACCTAACTCAGTACCTAGATAGTAATCACCTTTCTGGGGAATTTTTTTATAATTAATAATTATTAAGTATAATCCTATCAATAAGGTTATAGAACAAAAAAGTAGGATAGGCATAATTGGACGAATATTTCCCATTGTAGCAATCACTACACCATTTTTTTGACTAATACTAACACTACCTTCCATAATAAGAGGAAGTATATATATATAAGATATATATAATGATATCAATAATATACTAATACCTATACCTATTAATATTCTAAGATTTGGAAGTGGATATTTTTTACCTGCCTGAAAAGAAAATAATTTTGTTCCTTCTATTTTCTCTGAACTATGAAAAGTATTTTCAATCATGAATACTAATTCTTGAAAATTAATTATATCAATTCTAACTTTTATTTCATCTAATAGTAAACTATTTGTAAGTACTTCCGAAAAAGATACCCTTCTATCGGGATTTTCATTCGATTCCCTAGTTAGTGCATTCTCATAAATGAATAGTTCTTTATTCGTCAGATCCAATTCAATTATTCCATTTTGTGGATTGGAGGTATTATATTTAAATATTGTTGAGTGGTTCATTCGTTCATCCTAAAATGCAAAATAGATAAAGTTTTTTGCTTCACTTACACTAAAACATAATAATAGTATAAAGTTTACCAAAATAAAAATAGTAAAACTCCTATTATTTTCCATCATTTTTTTCATTTTATATTTTTCAAATATTTGTCCAGTTATAAAGAGTAACACAACTAATTTTAAATACCCGTAATTTTTAATAGGATCAGAAAATAATAATTGAAAACTAAGCATTTTATTTAACATTATGTAAGCCGAGGGTAATGAATCAGCCCTAAATAATGGTAATCCCAAGCCTATACAAAAAATAGTAAATATCCCGCAACTAAGAGAATATAAAAAACCCCCTTTAGTATTCAATATTTCCCTGATTTTAGTTCGCGCATATTGCCTTTCCGTAATTAACATGAAAGAATGCCAAATACCCCAAGCAACATAGTGATACGCCGCTCCATGCCATACTCCTCCAAAAAGAAAAGTTATAAATATATTCCTACATATCATCCATTCCGAACCTCTTGAACCACCCAATGGAATATAAATATAATCACGAATCCATGAAGTAAACGAAATATGCCATCGTGACCAGTGCTCACTAATACTTGTGACATTAAATGGAAAATAAAAATTTGAATCAAATTGAAAGCCAAATAATCTTGCGACACCCATAGCGATATCAGTATATCCAGAGAAATCAAAATAAATTTGCCACATGAATGCCATGACTGCTATCCATGTATCTATGCCCCCCAAGAGAGAGGGATTTGCAAAAGATTGGTCTACACAGATAGCTAAATTATCTGCAAAAACAATCTTCTTGGTAAAGCCTAATAAAATTTGAGCAAATGATATACGTATTACATTTAGATCTACATCCAATCTATTTTCTAAATCTCTAAAGAATGTACCTGCTCTCACAATTGGGCCTGCCACCAATTGAGGAAAAAAGGATACATAGAGTGAAAACTCTAAAAAAGATTGTCTAGCTGGTATTACATTTCTATAGACATCTATAGTATAACTCATTGATTGAAATGTATAAAAGGAGATACCCACAGGTAAAATTATACTATATTCCGAAAATTTGAAGGGGAATAAGTTTAAATCATTCCATATACCTAACAAAAAGTTGGTGTACTTAAAATAAGCTAAAAATCCTAAATTCACAACTAAAGATAAAATTAAATAGACTTTACGTTTGGGATCATTAAGTTCTAATTTTGAAATAGAAATCGATGCATAGTAGTCTATTACAATTGAAAATAATAAAAGAAGAATAAAATAATAATTCCATGCCATATAAAAGTAAAAACTGGCAAGTAGCAAGAGAAGACTTTTATTTTTTCCTGCATACTGATAGGCTATCCAAACAATAGGAAAAAATATCAAAAAGTGTAATGAATTAAATAACATCGTAAAGCCTTAATTATATTTTATTTTTTAAAAGGGTATCTATTAATTCGTTTGTGAATAATTCCATTCCCTTTTTATTCAAATGTATCATATCATAATAATAATCTGAATTATTTTCATTTGGAATGGCATTCGAAAGATCATATTTAGTTTCACTTAATATATGAATAAATTCATTATTCCAAAATTTTATTCGCTCTTGATAATCAGCTTTATCTAACATTTCTGGTACAGGTGGATATACATTAATTATTTTTATATTCTTGGAATTAATATAATTATATAAATTTTTTATTCTAATTTTATAAATATCTGTAAGATTATTTTTTACTATTGGTAATTTAGTTTCTTTTGCCAAAATACATGTTCTATACAAGGCATCTTTGTGATACTTGTCTGAATAAGTTGGAATAATTGAAATTGGAGAGGATTTGGTAATACATTCCTCTATAGATTTAAAATCATAAAGTGACATAGCAGGTAGATACTCATTCTTATAAGAATAAAATGAATTTTTATCCCTATTAAATTCTTTACCTATATCTTTTAATCTTTTATCTGGAGATAAAATAAAATCAGCTATATCTCTCCTATACGCTACCCATTTAAGAATTAAAAAAAGATAATCATTTACTTTAATATCATAATTATCATCATGTAATCTGCGAATTCCGTCCTTCTTATTAAATTCAGCTATCATCGATAAGGTTGCATCTAAAAGACCTAATCTATCAACCCATGGTAACTGTAATTCATTGACATGAATGATATATTTAATTTCATTAGGCTCCTCTAGAATTTTTCTAAGAGCTAATTCTTGTACTACAAGCTCTGAACCCGGTATGGCTATTGATTGAAATACATATCCCTCTTTTGATAATTTTTCATTTAATAACTCTGGAGATAATCCTTCATATGCAATAGAGGTTCCCATTATAAGTATATTTGGCTTTAATTCACCAAGAGATCTAACTGCATTATCTGTAATATGATTTACACTCCAAGCATAGGAACTCTTTTTTTGAAATATTTTATAGCAACCAAATTGCATACTTATTTCTGCTATACTTATGATTAGTATAGCTGTTAGTAAAGATTTATCTTTGAAAAATTTTAGTAAGTCTTTCATTTATCCACTCTAATTATAGGATTTGGATATTCGCCATACATATCCGGTGAGTACATAGCTTCTATTCTGGTCTCTGGAGAATTAAAAACTCCAGTTTGATTCAATCTAATAGTATATTCAATTATATATTCACCTTCGGACATATACTCATAATAAAGTTTATAAGCAGAAAATGACCTTTCTTCAAATGTAGAATAAATTGTTGATCCCCTTTCAGATAATCTAGCCATTTCTGAATTTTGTAATCCACCAGAGAGGATAGTTGATCCTGATGGGATAGGATCATTGATTACGACCCAAGTCATATCTGTATCACTTTTTACTTTTAATCTTACTTTTACTATATCACCCTGCTTAAATGATTTTTGAATATTACCATTTTCATCTAAAAATTCTTTTTTTATTGTGTAACCGTTAGAGGTATCTACAGGATTTACAATGGATTTACTTTCTACTGTAACCCAGGGTTTACCATTACCTGTATGGTTAATTGAAATATTTTGGATATTTGGATTCCATTTTAATAATTTTTCACTTCCCTTGGAATTTGTACTCCAGTTGTGAATATAATTTTCAGAATAAGAAATCTTGGTTTCTCCAGTTAGTGTTTCTTTTTCAAACTCTTTTGAAAATTTTTCCAGGGTAATTACTCCCCATGCATTTGCTAGAGTTGTATCCCAAATACCATTTTTTTGTCTATGTACTACACCTTTTATTAGTTTCCCAATATCTTGTTTCCACTTTTCTTTTTTTAATACTAGATTTAGAAATCGAATGGAATTCATATCTCCTGATACCATCAACCAATAGAGATTATCGTTTTTTTCCGTTGAAAATTTAATTTTGGTTCCTTGATAATTTAATCGACTTTTTAAAATATTTTCTATTTGTTTAATTTTATCATCCTTATCTGCAATACCTTTAGATAAATCAAGAATTGACCAGTACTCTATTAAACTAGACGTTGGTAATAGGTTTAAATTTAGTTTTAGAGTTAAAACTAGGGAAGAATATTCCGGATTAATTTTAGTTAAAGCCTCAAGAGATTGTATTTTTCTAATGTTTAAATCGGCAGTTTCCAATACACCCTTTTGAAGTATAGTACCAGTTACGAATTTATTCAAGGCTCTTTCTAGATTTTTTTTAGTATTTTCTGGAATAGGGAATTTTGATTCCTCTGAAATACTTAATAAATAGGATGTTAATGTAGTACTTCCATAAAGCATAGAAGGAAAATATTTTACAAAACCATTCTCATCCATATAGGATGGTAATTTCTCCATTATTTTATCCCAAGAATCTCTATCTTTTAGTACGATTGCTTTACTTATTTGTTGTTCTACACAAGTATAGGGGTATTTTCTCATATATTCTTTTATTGAAGATGTTGACTCCATTAGAGATTTTTTGAGAATTACATTTAAACCACCCTGAGATAAATTATCCATATTTGGAGGCTGAACAGGTATTACACTTTCATTTTCAAGTTGAAATAATGTAGCCTGCCTTACTGAAACAGAAAGGACTTTATTGACTTTTTGTGATACTTTTATTTTATCAGAACTTAGACTTGATTTTGCTGAAAAATCATATTGAATTGAGCTTATATTTTCAGGGATTTTGATTTTCCAGCTTACAATTTCTGAACTACCTTTAGGGATCATTACTTTTTTAGTTGGAAGTAGTAATTGATTAACATCTGCTATACCACTAATTAATATATCGTCATCCTTAGTGGTATTATTTCTTACAGTCAATTCTAAATCAATCTCATCTCCTTCTCTAACCTCTGGAGGGAGTCCCGATAAGAGCATTATATCCTGACTTGTTTTAATTAAATGGGATCCAGTACCAAATAATTTAGCTCCTGATGTAGCAATGGCAACAATTCTAAAAGATGTCAATGAATCGTTTAATGGTATTACTATTTCTGCTTCTCCATTTTTATCGGGAACAATTGTTCCTTTCCATAATAATAAGGTATTAAATAATTCTCGAGTAATTTCTGAACCACCTCCTCCTCCACCCTGTGGTACACCTTTTTGTCCAAAATGCCTTCTTCCAATCACTTGCATTTGTGCAGTAGAAGTATTTACTTCCAATTTCCGAGTTTGCATTAAAGACTCTAAAATATTCCAACTTTTATTAGGTAAGAGTTGATTCAAGGCTTCATCAATTGCTATAAGAGTTATCTCAGCTGATTCCTGAAGAGGAGTTCCATTTGCAACTCCTAATTTAATTTGAATTTTTGCTTTATCCCTTATCTTATATATTTCTTTATCTGAGTTTATTTTAACATCAATTTTATGTTCATTCCAGCCAATATTCAAATTTGTGATACCTAATTTATACGATGGTCTTCCTAAATCAATAGTTGAGGTAGGTTTGATAGTATCTATTCTACCTCTTACAAGTAATACCGAAACAAAAATATTGGGTGCATAATTTTTTTTAACTGGAATATCAATATAGGGATCTTTATTATTTAATTCGACTATAAATTTGTCTAAAATTCCCTCTCTCTCAACAGTTACTAGAGCTGTTGCTTTACTAAAAGGGGATTTAATTTGAATTCTTGCATTTTCTCCTGTTTCATATAATTTTTTGTTTGGTAGAATATCTATTCTATCTGTATTTGAATAACTTGTCCAATAGGATACATCCGAATCAGGTATATAGGTTTCTTCAGTTGCAAATGTTTTAAGATCTGAGGAGTCTTGTATTACAGATTGGAGTATTAAACTGCCTTTCTCAGGAGGTGTTAACTCGCAATATAGAATACCTTTTTCATCCGTTTTTCCTTCACAAAATTTACCAATCTTATTTACTTCCTCAATATCATCATAGGTATAGAAACCCCCCACAATTCTTTTTCGACTTGAATAAATATTTTTCTTAAAAACTTCCACCAATACATTATGATTGGATATTGGATTATTGTTTATATCTAAAACAACTATTTTTGTTTTAAGTAAATTAGATTCTTGATTATAGGATTGAATCCTCATCCCTACTTTATAATTGGATGGATATACAGGAAGACTTGATGATACTGTTTGTATTTCACCATTTGGGTCTCTGTACTCCATTTCAAAATTATATTTATAAATAGTTTCTTGTTTATAATTATTATCTATAATTATATTTGTAGTACCTTTTGAATTTAGCTTATAATTTGCATTAGCTATTTTTTCATTATTATAATTAGATTCTTCTTGAATGTCTTCATTATCATAAAGATAATAATTATATCCCTGCCTTTGATTTTTTCCTTCCTTTATTTCTAAGGAATAAAAATATAAATCTTCATATCCCAATATTTCATTTAAATCATTATTTGTAAAAAAATATTTAAATTTCACATCCAGATTAGAAGCGGGTCCTCCAGAAAGATAGTCAACTGATAATGTAATTGGGATTTCTTTATTATTTATAATTTTCTTTTCTGGTAATACAATATTCCCTTTTAATATTGGGAGTCTAAATTCTTCTACTCGAAATTCCCCTGTATAATATATATTAGAAGCATCTTTTTCCAAAGTTATTTGATATGTACCTAATTTAGCTTCTTTTGGAATAGAAAAATTAGTTTCTGAGCTCCCTAAATTCCATGTGATATTATAAGTATATTTTTGATCAGTTCCTAAATGAGTAATTATTATTTTTTTAGGGTTATTTTCAGATGAAGGTAAAGAAAATCCACTCATATTCTGTTTTCTAAATATATGTTTCATATTTACAGTTTCACCAGCTCTATATAAGGCTTTATCTAATATTGTATGTACTACATATTGTTTACTGTCTGAATATGAATTATTCCCCGGTAAATTGTATCTCCATAATTCTATTCCATTATCCCATGAACTATGAACAAAAGATAAATCATTTTCTTTCTCGGCAATAACCAAAAACCCATTTTGGTATTCTGAGTAAGTGCAAAAAATAGGATCAGGTAATTTAACTGATAATAACCCATTATTATCAGTTTTACCGCTAGATACTAAATTATTTTTACAATCCCTCACTGAAATATTAGCTTCCTTAACAGGTTTTGCTGTTTTTAGATTAGTTACCCAAACTAAAGAATTTTCTTTGCCTTGCTTAAAATGAACAGCCATTCCTGTAACTAAAACAGTTGTAGGGACATACATATTTCCTTTTTTTTCTAACAATGAACTTCCAAGTATTGAACTCTCTACTTCTACAACATGAAATCCGGGTTCTTTGATTGGTATTGCTACATTTTGTAGTACGTTTGTGCCCAATGGTTGTGGAATCACAAATGGAAAAGTCAAATTTGAACTATCAAAGATAGACTTTTCTCTTTCGTGACTAGAAATTTTTCTAAGGTACAATAAGATTTGATCGGATGATATTTTCATCCGTTTTCCGGGAATATTCATTGCTGCAACAGGGTTAGGGGAGAGAGTTAATGATCTAGCCCTTAGTCCAACTTCCAAATTTCTTATACTCAATGGTAAATTTGTATCACCTTCTAATTCCATAATTCCAAATTTTGCAGGAAATTTAGCAAGGGCTGGATTTTTAGCAACAAATATTTTTATAGAATTTTTCTTATTTTTTGGGAGTTTTCTAGCAGTATCATCTTTAAAATCTTCAGGAACCTCTATTAATAGATTAGTATTTTCAGGAAAGGGTGCACTGAAAGTCAAAGAAGAAATTGAACCTTCTATTGGATCTGTTTTTAATTGTTGTGGTACAAATATCTTTCCTCCTCCACTGAGCCTAATTTTTCTTGCCAATTGTATATCAACTGGAGAGCTAAAATTTAGATATATATCTAAAAGTGGAATACAACCTGAATTTGCATTTTCTCGGTTACAATAAAAAGAAATATTAAATGGTTCCCTAGTTTCAAAATTCATAATCTGGTCACTGGAACTGGCAACACCTGACTTTGAAATAATACCTTTCCCGAATACCATAGAAACTTTTTTTCCATTAGGAAAATTTAATTTGGATTTGATTATATAAGAATTTTTTAATATTTTATTTGGGAATAATGTTTTTAAAATTATACTCTCTTCCTCACCTTTGATGAGATTGACATACACTTTCTCTCGATATCCATCTATTGAAAAATATAAATTATCGATAAGTGATTCTTCATTTATAGGAGTGCTAGATTGAAAATAAAAGTACTGATTTTCCTCGATTCTACCCCCATCTCTGGGCTCAGATTGAATTATATATGGTCCTCCTGTTGTAAATTCGAAGGTTTTCTTTCCTGTTATTTGTTTGCCATTTAAGGATTTAGTTTGATCACTAACTTTAAAAGTGCAGGAAATACCTGATTCTAATGGTTTTAAAAATTCATATACATAAGTCTTATCATCTAGCCATCTTGATTTACCCTCAGAAGGACAATTAATTATAAATTGATCCGTTTTTATTTTTGGGGAGCTCAATGGTACCATCGATTCACTAAATCGAACCACGACCTGTTTTATATCCTTAACTTCTCCTTCAGGTGAAAAAGATTCAATTGTAACAGGATTTTGGGAATATATATTATTAATTAAAATTAAAAATATTATAATTATTTTAGGTATCATTTTAAAACTCCATCTCTTTAATTTTATTTAAAATTTTCATGGATTGATAAATTGCTTTGGGTTCATGTGTTCTAATCCAATCTATGTTATTATTGAATAAATATATTTCAGCCGCAAGAGAAGCATAATTTCTTTCGATAGGGGGAATTCCACCCAATATATTACCTAAAAAAGACTTTCGAGATACAGAAATATATATTCTCTTAAATCTTTGTTTCAATATGGAAATTTTAGCTAAAACTTTTATACTTAAATCTGGATTCTCTCCCAAAAAAAAGCCCATTCCCGGATCAAAAATTAATTTCTCCTCCGGGACACCAATTTTGGATAAATCAGAAATTCTTTTATCAAAATAACTTGAAATTTCATCAACTATTGATTCAGGTTTTAATGTTGAGCCCAACCTTGCAATTCCTGTTTTATCATGCGAAAACATCAACACTAAATTAGGCAATTCAGAAGTAAACTCACTCAGAATATTCATGGATTCTTCATTTTCGAATGCATTTATATTATTAATGAAATTTACTCTTTCTAAAATAGAGTTTCGTATTACACTGGGCTTGAAGGTATCTACTGATATTTTAATATTTTTAGATTTTAATGTCTTACATATAGGACTTACTCTATTCCATTCTTCCTCTTCTGATATTAATTTTGCATTTATATTTGAAGATTGTGCACCAATGTCTATCACATTAGCGCCAGATTGAATTAAATAATCAATCTGTTTTAAATAATCTATTTCTTTTAGAAATTTTCCTCCATCCGAAAAAGAATCTTCTGTTACGTTTAAAATTCCTGCGATTTCCATTTTATTCCTTCCAGATTGTTGCCCAAAAATATCCTAGTAACACAAGCCATGAAATTATCTGCCCTAGAAAAAAAGATATTCCCGCTCCACCTACATTGTACTCAGGAATTAAAATATTATCAAGTATCACACCAGATAAAAGTCTTATAAATGCCAACATAGCTAATATTTTTGGTTTACCCATAGCGAATAGAGCAATCCCCAAAGGTGCAAATAATAATTGGAGCAAATAATTTGGATAAAGTATTTTAAAGACTGGAATAGACTCGGAATATTTATTCTTAAACAAAAAGGTCAAAATAGGCTCTGCTAAAAATAGACCGGGAATCAAAATAATAGCAACAATTAAACTAGTAAACATTGATTTAAAGAGTAGTTTATTAAATTCCTTTTGATTCACAGCAACTGATAATCTGGGGAGAATCAAAGAATTTAAAGTTGAAAAGAGAATCACAAATCCACTAAATAGTTGAAGTGTAGTACCATAAATGGCTACTGCATCAGGAGTATGGTATAATTTCAAAAAGAAAAGTTCCATCCTATCTGATAATATTGCAAAAATTGAAGCTAAAAATGCCCACAGATTAAAGAAGGATAACTCTTTTATTCTTAATATAACCTCATGAAAATCCCCCGTCCATTTGAATTCAATTTTACGTGATAAATAAAAGTAAAATCCTATGATTAACAAGGGCGAGAGAGAGAATAAAACTAGTATATCTATATATGTAAGAGGACTAGAACTATACGTATTACAAATATGAAGTAAAATTAATTTTGTAATATTTCCTATGGGATTCCATATAGCTAGATTTTTATAATCTCTGTATGAGACTATTATGCTTTCAAAATATGTTAAAAAAGAGGTAACAGTTCCCCCTACTACTAAGACGAATATTATTAGAGGATCCATATTAAAAATAAAGTAGGATACAATTCCCGCTATTAATAGAATAATAAATGAAATTAATTTAATAAGAAGTGTTGCCTCCATTAAAATTCCAATTTTATTTAAATCTGATTTTGCTACTGATAAATATTTCACTATAGCCGAAGGTATACCCAATTCAGCTACAGCTAGTATTACAGGTAAAAATCCTAAATAATATTGAAGATACCCATTTTCTGTTTTTGATATGATATTTACGGCATACACCATAAAAACTAAATTAGATAATGAAGAAATAACTTTTGATATGCTTACAATTAAGGATGATTTTAAAAATCCTGATGAAAAAAGTTTATTTAATATAATTTTCATCTAATTCATTCTTTACTTATGACTGCTCTTTTTCTCCGGTAGCCACTAGAGAGAGATAGGGAACTATGAATATCACAGCAAAATTCAAAAGTACATAGCGAAAGTATCTAAATACCATGCTTTCTATAAAAAAGGCTTCAGAGATTCGATCAAGTCCTACATATAACATTATAATAGATATTACCAATAAAAAAAGAGTCTTAAAAAATTTTAAATCCTCTAAATCATATTTTGAATATTTTAATTTCCAAAGGGTTACTCCAATCCACATACCAGCCAATGAGCCAGCTGAATTTATAATCTGTGATAATGAGCTCTTTGCTGTTATACTTAAATTATCCTCTAAGAGTAAAAATAATAAAGTAAATGCCACTACCCCTAAAATTGAGGATTGAACTTTTTTATTTGGAAGCCTCCATTCGGTCACGTTAGGAAATGATGGGTATCTTTTGAATAATTTTTCAATACAATAGTAACTAATCATTCCCATAAACAATCCACCTAACACATCTCCTGGATAATGCACACCGACATACATCCTGGAAAAAGGAGTAAATATGATAAAAAACATAGCTATCACTCTTATATATATATTCTTAAAATTTGTAAATATGATGCCCCAAACTAAGATACTTAAATGTGAGTGCCCTGAGGGAAAACCAAAAGAACTTTCTTTTACAATTGAGCTAAACTCTTGAAATTGTGCTGATAAACCTTGGGGTCTCGGGCTAGAAGAGATAAATTTAAAAAATCCATTGATAATTCCAGTTGAAATGACTGCAAATGCCAGCTTAATTCCAAATCGACTGTTATAAAAAAAATAAAATAAGGGAATGGATATTACAAAGAAAGTAACACTTGAAAAGTAATGACATACAATTGAAAAAAAACGAAGGATAAATCCTAAATATCCTCCCGGATGGGGTATGGCTTCTAAAATTATATTCCCAAATAAATAATCGTTATTAATTAAAACATCAGCCATCTATTACTCCCAAGTGGCGAAATCATGAATATCATAACCCTTAGGGCTCAATGT